>JAFDCW010000757.1 GCA_019312705.1 Deltaproteobacteria bacterium | reverse complement strand
GGGCTCCGCGCTCCGATGGGTCCGCACCGCTCGGCCGAAGGGTGGGGATGCCGAACCACACGACCAATGCCGCGGCGAAGGTGGCCGCCGAGAACGTGAGAATCACGCCCTGCAGTGCCTCGGTTTGCTGCGCGAGGGTGGCTGCCGCGGCGTCGATGGGCATCAACAGCTGCAGTGCCTGGGCGGCCGCCGCTGCCATCAAGGCTCCGGCGAGGCCCCGTCCTCCATCGAGGATTCCGAAGGCGGCTCCCTGGCCCTCGGGGCCGCCCCACTCGCGTGTGGCGCGAATCAGTGCGGCCCACAGCAACAGAATGGAGGTGCAGCCCCAGAAGCCCCACAGCATGGCCATGCCCAAAAAGCCTGGGATCGTCGCCATGTACAATCCGCCCGCTGCGGTGAGCGCCAACGACGCTGCGAGCAGGTTTCGGGCCGGGAAGCGGTCAGCAAGGGGGCCCCCTGGGAAGTAGGCCACCATCGCCACCACCCCGTAGACCGCCTGCGCTTGACCGAGCTCGGTGTTCGTGAACTCGAACACGTCGAGAAAAGTGGGTCGAAAGAACCGGGTGACGTAGTACGGCAAGACGAACACGGCCTCGCCCGCCACGATCAGACTCGCCATGAAGGCGATCCGGCGGAGTGAGTACGAGGGCGCGATGGGCGATTCGTCGGCGATAGGGGCTCCGAGGCAGTCGCCGCGTAGCATGCCACGGGAAGGACGCTACGGATCGCGGATCTCGGACAACTCGGACGCCGACCGGCCCTCGCCGGACGGGGCTACCGCGCGCTAACTCGGTCGAGGCTCGGCGGGGCCACCGGCGAGTGGGACGCGATGCCTGCTACGTGGACGTATCTTCTGCGTCCGCGCCGGCATCCCCCGGCGGCGGGCATTCGACGACTCGGTCGAGCTGTCCCTCGGCGCAGGGGCAGCATCCGCTGTAGAGCACTGGGCCGTCGCATGTGGCCACGCACTCGTTGGCGCGCAGACACGGGGTCTCCTCGCAGGTCGAGGACCCCGAATCCGTCGGATGAGGGTCGTCGGCACTGCACCCGACACCTGCGAGCAGGAGCGCGGCGACGGCGATGATGGCGGCCCGTGCCGCGGCGATGGTCATGGGCTGATCCTACCAGTGGGGCGTCAGGTTGGTCAGCCGGAATACGCGGTCCGCGGTTTGGCCACTGGTGACGCCGCCATAGTCGAAGGTCTCACCCGTGACGTTCGGCTCGAGCGCCTGGTCGAGATTAGCTCAGGAGCGGGGTCCCGACTACCTCAGGCATTCGATTCAGCCTCTTCCGCCGAGTTGTGGCGTGATGCCGGTGTGACTCGGGGCGAGTGATCGAGCGCGCCTGACATTCGAGAGCTTTGGAGTACGATGCCGGCCTCACTGGAGTCGATAACGTGCCGAACGCCTACATTTCCGGAACAGGTTTCTACGTACCGCCCCGCGTGGTGACCAACGATCAGCTGCGCGAAGAGTACGGTATCGACACCACCGACGAGTGGATTCGCAAGCGCACGGGGATCGAAGAGCGTCGCTTCGCGGACGAGGGCAACGCGCCGAGCGACCTGGCGGTGCATGCCTCGAAGATGGCGATGGAGAACGCGGGTCTGTCGAACAAAGACGTCGACATGATCATCTTCGCCACGCTCTCGCCGGACGTCGCGTTCCCCGGGTCGGGGGTATTCCTCCAGCGGAAGCTCGGCATGTGCGACGAGGGACACTTCCCGGCGGCCCTCGATGTGCGCAACCAGTGCTCCGGGTTCATCTACAGCCTGGCGACGGCGTCGAGCATGGTGAAGGCCGGCGCGATGAAGAACGTACTGGTCGTGGGCGCCGAGGTGCATTCGGCGGCGCTCGACCTGAGCAGCCGGGGGCGCTCGGTCTCTACGCTCTTCGGCGATGGTGCCGGCGCCGTCATCGTGAGCGCGACCGACGAGGACCGCGGCGTGCGCCACTTCGAACTCGGCGCCGATGGTCGCCACGCCGACGTGCTGAGCCAGAAGATCTGGGACACATCGAAGCGCCCGTTCATCCCCTTGGACGAGAACGGCGTCGGCCAGGTGCAGCCCGAGATGATGTGGGCCCAGATGGAGGGTCGCGTCGTCTTCAAGCACGCCGTCGAACGCATGATCGGCGTCATGATGCAGGTCTTCAACGACCAGGGCCTGACCCTCGAGGACGTCGACATCTTCGCCTTCCACCAGGCGAACCTGCGCATCAACCAGTTCATCCAAAAGAGCATCGGCGCCCCGGACGAGAAGTTCCTGCACAACATCCAGAAGTACGGGAATACGACGGCGGCGACGATTCCCATCTTGCTCGCCGAGGCCGAGCAGAGCGGCAAGCTGAAGCGCGGCCAGAAGGTCTGCTGCGTAGCGTTCGGCTCGGGGTTCACCTGGGGCGCGGCGGTCATCGACTGGTGAAGCCCCTCGGCACGGAGCTCCGGCCCGACGGTTTGGAGCACCGTTTCCCTCAAAACATCCCGCACTCACCGATGCCCGAACCCGAACAGGAGTTTCCTTCTTTCCGTACCAAGACGGGCGTTTGCACCATCACGCCGACCCAAGTTCTGATCTCCCGTGATGGCGCGCGCGGGGCCCTCGCGCGGCTCCTGATAGGGAAATCGGTGTGGCGTGCGTTGGTCTTGCACTCCGTCACCGCGCTGCTCCTGTTTGGCTTGGGGGTGCGGTTACTGATGTCGAGCAGGACGGTCACCGGTGCGCTGCTCTGCTTCATCGGTGCCTTGCTACTCCGTGCTGTAGTGCGGAGCCGCAACAACACCGCCGCGTCCGAGATCGCACGGACGGATGTTGTCAAACTCGAGGCGCACCCTCCCCGGACGGGCGTAACGAGAGGCTACTTCACCGTGCACTACCGAGAGGGCTCTGCCGTCAAGAAGAGGGCGATCATCCTGCCCGGCAGCCTGTCTGGGGGAGCAGCGGAGTACTCAAAGGCCAAGCAAATCCTGGCCGACGAGGGTTTGCTGA
>JAFDCW010000756.1 GCA_019312705.1 Deltaproteobacteria bacterium | reverse complement strand
GGTCGGCTGTGCCTTGGGTGTTGGGTCGGCCTCTGGGCCGGCGCTGGCCCAAGAGATTTCCCGGGCGCCAGAGTCGGACGCGTCACGGGTCGCCCTGCACTTCGAAGGAGAGCGTTGCCTCGTCGAGAGCGCCTCCCTGTCGGCGGCGGTGCGCACGTTGGAGGTCGAGGGAGGCCCCGGCTCCGAGTACCCACCGCTCACCGCTCGGGTCCGCGCCCACGACGCCGAGGGCCCGGGCGTCATGTTGGTCCTCGCTCTGTCCCGGGGTGATGAGGCCCTCGGCGAGCGGCGAATCGTCGGCGCCGATTGTGACGAAGTGCTCGCCGCGGCGGCCCTCGTTGTCACCCTGGTGGTCTCGCCGGACGCAGGGCTCGCCCCAACCACCGCCTCCGCGGTGTCCCCGGTCGCGGCGGGCCCGCTCTTCGGCGCCCTGCTCGCGGCGCCTCCCCAGAGGGGCGCATCGGCTCTTTCTCCGCGACCTGCCCGCAGCGCATCGACTCGTGAATACGTCGAGGCCCGCCGCGATGAGGAGCCCGGGGCGCGAGCGGAAGCCGAGGCGGACGATGCCGAAGGCCGCGGCGGCACGCACCTCGCCCCGTCCATCGGCGTCTCGGCATTGCTCGCCGTGGGGGAATTGCCCGTGGCGGCGCCCGGGGTCGAGGCGCGCTTCGGCTTCGGCGTCGGGCCGGTTCGCCTCGAGGCGGCCGGGCGGTACATCTTCGACCAGGAGGCAGACCTGGGGCAGCACCCGACGGGTCGGGTGCGGGTCGGCCTCGCGACTGGCAGCGTCGCCGCGTGCTTACCATTTGCCTTGGGCGTCCTGACCGTAGGTCCCTGCGTAGGCCTCGAAGCAGGCGGGATTTGGGGCGAATCGTCGGGGGTGACCAACCCTGCGGCGGCGATGAGCCCGTGGGTCGCGCCCTGGGCCACGGCGACGGCCACCGTCCCCGTGCTGCCCTGGCTGCATTTGCGCGCCGACGCCGGCCTGACCGTTCCGGTCGTGGCCACTGATTTCGTCGTCGACGGCATCGGCGTCGTGCACCGCCCCGGGGCGGCGACATTTCGCCTCGGAATTGGGGCAGAGGTGCACTTTCGATGACGGATCGCCGAACCGCCGGCCACCAAGGGACGATGCAGACGGCCATCGCGTTGGATTTGACCCGCCTGGACCCTCCCGAGGGCCTCCAGCGGCGAGTCGTTCCGTCGTTCTGTGAGGTCTACGACGCACACTTCGATTTCGTGTACCGGAGCGTCCGTCGCCTCGGCGCCCGCGATGACCAGGTCGATGACGCGGTTCAGGACGTCTTCATCGTCGTCCATCGGCGCCTCGACGCCTTCGAGGGGCGATCGACTCTGAAGACCTGGCTCTTCGGCATTGCGATGCGCGTCGTCGCAGACCACCGCCGGCGCACGGCTCGGAAGGAGCGGCCGACCGTCCCTCTCCGTGAGTCGGTCATCGACTCCCCGGATGGCTGCCCCCACCGGGCCGCCAAGAAGGCCGAGGCCGTTCGTATCCTGCACGAAGTCCTCGATTCGATGGACGACGACAAACGCGCGGTCTTCGTCATGGCGGAGCTCGAGCAGATGAGTTCGCCGGAGATCGCCGAGGCTCTCGGGGTCAAGCTCAATACCGTCTACTCCCGGCTCCGGGCGGCCCGGGCCACCTTCGAGCTCGCCGTGAAGCGCTACCACGTGCGTGACGGGGGGACGCGATGAGGGATCCCTTGACCGACCAGACTCGCGCGCTCCTCGACCTGGCCCGGGATGGAGACGACCCGACCGATGACGACCGCGCGCGGCTTCGTCAGGCAGTGATGCTCGCCGTCGCCGGTGGCGCGGCTGCCGGAGCGACTGCCGCCGGGGCCGGGACGGCGTCCGCGTCGGCGGCCCTTCACGCAAGCGCTGCAGGCGGGGCGGCTTCCGCTAGCACGCCCGCGGCGGTGGTGTCTTCGATCGCCGCCGGCTCTGCGGCGTCTGCGGGTGGGGCAGTCACGGCTGCCTCGGTCGCCGGGGTGACCAGCCTCGGCGCGATCGTCACCAAGGCGGTTCTGGCCCTCGCCGCCGTCGGGGCGGTGTCGGTCGGCGTCGCCATGGGCCCTTCCGATCTCCTCGAACCCTCGGGGCCCCGGTCGACCGACCCGTCCGACCGGACGACCGAGGTCTCCGCCTCCGGGTTGCACGCCGAGGCGACTCGGAACTCCGATGCGGTTGCTCTTCCCGAGGCCCCGCCGGTCGTCGAAGCTGCCGAGGTGGCCCCTTCGTCCGAGGCAACTTTCGTCGCCGAAGTCGACGTCGCCCCGTCGTCGTCGAGGCCCGCCCCGTCGCCCGCGAGCGCCCGACTTCGGCCCAGGGCGCCCAATGCCGTCGCATCGGTCCCGTCCGAGGCGGTTCCGCCCGTCGAAGTGGCTCCCTCGATCGGCGAGGAGGTCGTCTTGCTGCGCCGCGCCACCGCCGCTCGCCGCGCCGGTGATGCCCCCCGGGCCCTCGCGTTGCTCGATGCCCACGCCCAGCGCTTCCCCGCTGCCGTCCTCGCCCCGGAGCGCGCCGCGGCCCGGGTGCTCACCCTCTGTGACCTCGGCAGCGTCGATGAAGGGCGCGAGGCCGCCGCGCGGTTTGCCGTGAACCATCCGTCGAGCCCCCTCCTGGGCCGTGTGCGCGCCGCCTGTGAGTAAATCGATGCTCTCTTTCGCTTTTCTCGGTCTGCCGCAAAAAGATGTGACGGATTGTCGGCTTGCCGACGACTCATAGGGCAGAGGACTCCATGACCCATCAACTTCACTTCACGATTCTCCTCACTGCGCTGAGTTCAGCGCTTCTCTTCGGATGCAATACGAAGTCGCACATCGGCGGCAACGACGCGGGCACCGACGGCTCTGTCGATACCGGGCCCGGCGGCGAGGCCTGCGGCCCCGGCAACTGCTGCGCCGGTCAGGTCTGCTGCAACGCGAGCTGCGGGATCTGCACTTCTCCGGGGTTGGATTGTCCCG
>JAFDCW010000755.1 GCA_019312705.1 Deltaproteobacteria bacterium | reverse complement strand
CCTGGCGCTCGTCGCCGGTTGCTCACTCGACACTTCGGCCGTGCTCGTGGATGCCGGCGGAAGGGACAGCGCGACCGACACCGCGAGCGGCGGCTGCCCCGTTGGCTGCGTCGATCTGGACGGCGAACCGGGGTGTGAGTGCGAGGTCCGGCCGGAGGAGTGCAACAGCTTCGACGACGACTGCGACGTCTCCGTGGACGAGGAGGCCGGCGTCGCGTGCGGTACCCCCGGGACGTGCAGCCAGGGCGAGCGCGCTTGCGTGGCGGGCTCGCTCGAGAGCTGCATGCCCACAACCGCTCCGCCGCCCGAGACCTGCGGCAACATGCTCGACGACGATTGCGACATGGCGATCGACGAGGATTGCGCGTGCGCGCCAGTCAGCGGGACGCAGCCGTGCGGGAACGCGACCGGCGAATGTCGGCAGGGCACACAGACGTGCGAAGCCGAGGGTTGGGCCTCCTGCGAGGGATCCGTCGGACCGGGCACCGAGACCTGCAATGGGCTCGACGACGACTGCGACGGAAGCATCGATGGAATGACGCGCCCGTGCAGCTCGGATATCGGGATCTGTAGGGCCGGCATGGCGACCTGCACATCGGGGATGTTCGGTGGGTGCAGTGGTGTATTGCCTGGGGTGGAGATCTGCGACGCGGAGCGCCTCGATGAGGATTGCAATGGAGTCCCCAACAACGGATGCGCGTGCGACGAAGGGGATACGCAGCCTTGCGGGTCCTGCGGCACTCAGACGTGCAACTCGAGGGGAGCCTTTGGCATGTGTTCGGAGATGGTGGGGACCGAGACTTGCAACGGGTTGGACGACGATTGTGACGGCACGACCGACGAGGACACGACCTGCGGAGCGTGTCAGCAGGCCAACAATGGCACCCGGAGCTATCTCTTCTGCATCGACATCACGCGCAACTGGGCGGACGCCCGCGCCTACTGCATGACCTATGGCTACGACCTGGCGACGGTCGAGGATGCCGCCGAGAATGCCTGGCTAAACGACCAGGAGCGGAGCCGGCACATGAACAACGTGCGGTGGTGGTACGGAGGCTCGGACGCAGCGACCGAGGGCACGTGGGTCTGGGCGCCGACGATGATGACCGTTGGCTACGCCGGCTGGAAACCAGACGGAGAGCCCGACAACGGGACTTCGGAGAACTGCCTCAGCAGCGAGAACAGACGCAACGCCGAGTGGCGCTCCGACGACTGCACCGCCGATTATGTCTTCGTTTGCGAAGACCAAGACAGCTGAGTGATCAACGTCGCGGCGCGGGGGTCTTGAGCCGCCGGCATCGGGGCCGCCCGACGGAACGCGGGCTCTCCCGGCATGCCGCGCCAATCGGCGTCAGTTGTCCGAGCGCTTGCCGAACGTGTACTGGACCTTCTCGCCGATGAAGGCCCCGAAGAGGGTGATCATCACGCCGAGGAGGCCGCCGATGATGTAGGCCAGAACCGAGAGCTGGGCGACGATGTCGATGTGCATCAGCCACGCGGCGGTCGGGATGACGGCCATGAGGGCGCCGACGGCGGGCTCGATGAAGGTTTTGCCCGGCGAGATGTAGCCGATGATGATGCCGCCGAAGAACCAGGTGATGATCGAGATCACCAGGCCCGGGAGCCCCTGGAAGTCGATGGCGTCGACCGCGAGGTCGAGGCCGACGAGGATCACCGTCTGCAGAGCGCCGTAGACGAGGAAGGAGATGAAGGCCCACTTCCAGACGAAGGAGTCCTGCTGATTTCTTCTTTCGTACTCTTCTTCGGCGGTGAGGTCCCCCGCCCCGAGGGCTTCCACGCGAGCGCCGCACGAGGCGCACCTCGCCGCCGTGGACGGGTTCTTGAACCCACACATCGGACAGACGATTTCCTTGGCCGCCATCGATATCCCCTCGAAAATGAAGCTAAGAGCTGCTCCTGGATGACATTTCACCGGAGCCGGGCAAATAGCGCAAGACTTTCGACTATTTCATGGCTCGAGGAGGATCTTCTAGGGCCTCCCAAGGACCGAAAGGCGCAAATGGTCCACCCTTCACCTTCTGCCCCGAGAATTGACCGAGGCCCCATCGAATGACCCGCCGCGACTGGTTCGAGATATCCCACGACGGATGGCGTCAGCTCTCGGCCTCGCGGCCCCTGGGGCGCCTGCTGCTCGAAGCGATCCAAAACGCCTTCGACGAGCGGGCGCAACGGATCCAGGTCCGCCTCGGTCCATCGGCCATCGAAGTGGTCGACGACGCCGAGGGGGGCTTCGGCGACGAGCGCCTCGTCTACACCGTGTTCCTATCCGAAAAGCGCCAGGACCCCACCCGCCGGGGACGCATGGGGCGAGGCCTCAAGGAGCTCATCGCTTCGATGCATGCCGCCACCGTCGAGACCGTCGGCACGACCATCGAATTCACCGACGCCGGGCGCCGGGCCCAGAGGAACCGCCGAAAAAAGGGGACCCGGCTGGTGTTGCGACGGAACTTCCTCGCGGATGAGCTCAGTAGCGCCCGGGCCCTGCTCCGGGCCTGCATCCCCCCCCGGGACGTGGTGCTGCGCGTGGACGGCGAGGTCGTGAGCCGGCCCGAGCTGGTCCTCGAGCTGCCCTCCCAGGAGCTCGAGACGGTCGTCGTGAGTGAGCGCGTCGAGCGGGCCGAGCTGCGTAGCACGTCGGTCTCGGTCTACATGCCCCGGGAGGGCGAGACCCCGCAGGTCTACGAGATGGGGCTCCCCGTCGAGACCTGGCTGGTCCCCTGGCACGTCGACGTGGCCCAGCGCATCCCCCTCCTCGAAGGCCGTGACGGCGTTCCCTCGCGCTTCAAGCTCGCCCTCGAAGCGACGCTGCTCGAGGCGATGATCTCCCGGTACCTCGACAAGCGCGACCTGCGCGGCGACTGGGTGCAGGACGTCATCAGCCGGTGGCCGGTCAAGACCTCGCTGCTCGAAGCCTACGTCTCGAAGGTCTTTCCCCGGGGCGCGGTCCTCGGGGGCACCAGCCGGGCG
>JAFDCW010000110.1 GCA_019312705.1 Deltaproteobacteria bacterium | reverse complement strand
CGCCCAGTTTTGGTCCTACGCAAACGACCTCTACGACAAAGACCAGGGCGAGCGCCTCTTCCCGGTCTTGGGCATCGGCGCCACCGCCGGCAGCGTCGTCGGGTCGTTCATCGCGAAGACACTCTTCGATTCTGGTTTTGGTGCCTACAACCTGCTGCAGCTCGCGGCGGCCCTGCTCGTCGTTCACCTGCTGCTCTACACCGTGGTCTTCAAGCGGCCGCTAGCGCCGGGTTCTGTCGACAGCTCGACCCAGAAGCTCTCCGGGGCCGGCGGCTTCACCCTCATCCTCGAGCGCAAGTACCTGCGCATGTTGGCGCTCCTGCTCCTGCTCCTGAACCTGGTCAATACGACCGGTGAGTTCATCCTCTCGAGCTACGTCGAAGGTATGGCGGCCGAGGCGGCGGCGGCAGCCCTCGCGGCGGACCCCGGCCTCGTCGTCGACGAGTTTCGCGAAGCGTGGATCGGAAGCTTCTACGGTGGGTTCTTCTTCTACGTGAACATCGCTGGCGTGCTCTTGCAGGCCTTCGTCGTCTCTCGAATCGTCAAGTACACGGGGCTCGCAGGGGTCTTGCTGATGCTCCCGGTGGTCTCCCTCGGGGCTTACACGTTGGTGGCCTTTGGGGTGTCGTTCAGCATCTTCCAGTGGGCCAAGTCAGCCGAGAATTCCACCGACTACTCCGTGATGAATACGGCCCGGGCCCTGCTCTGGCTGCCGACGAGCCGCGACGAGAAGTACAAGGCCAAGCAGGCCATCGATACCTTCATCGTGCGTGTCGGCGACCTGCTCTCGGGGGGCCTGGTCTTCGTGGGCACCGAGTATCTGGCCTTCGAGGCGACGGACTTCGCCCGGACCAACGTCGTCATCACCGTCGTATGGCTCGGCCTCGCCTGGCTGCTCTACCGCGAGTACAAGAAGCTCGCAGCAGATGGCGGCGCGGTGGCGTGACCCTCAGAGCGTGCCGCGAGGCAGAAAGAGGGAATTGGCCTCTTCGGCCGGGGCGGCGGGCGTGCCCTCGCCGCCGTTCGGGTGGCAGTAGTAGCAGCTGAAGCCTTCCTGGGTCTCGGCGTCGTAGTCCGGCGCGTCGAGCAGCTCCTTCATGGCGGGCACGACCTCTTGGAACATGAAGTTCACCATCGGGCGCTGGTTGTTGACCATGTCGAGCTGCTCTTGGGAGCCGGTGGCGTAGAGGGTGTAGAGGTCTGGATTGGGCATCGCGTAGTTGCGGTCGGCCCCGGTCTCGCCGTGGCAGCCTTCACAGCTGAAGCCGGCGTAGCGCGCAGGGTCGTGGCCCTCGAAGAGCTCGGCCATGCGCGGCATGACCTCGTGGTCCATGAAGGACCGGCGCTGATCCATGTCCATGTCGTCCCAGGCCCCGGGTTCGATCGGTTGGGGGGGCGCCACCGGCACTTCGGCTGCACCTCCGCCGCACCCGGCGATGAACATCAAGGCCCCGAGGCCCGCGAGAGTATTGGTAATCGGCGTCATCGGTGATTCCCCAGGCCGTTGGTCCGCTGCATATGCTCCTACAACGCGGGAAGTTTCGTGAGAAATCCGTGAAACGGCTGAGAGCTCAGCGAATGGCCTTCGGGTCCAGGCGATCCCGCAGCCAATCCCCGGCCAGATTGAAGCCCAGGACGGTGATGGCGATGGTGCTGCCGGCGAAGAGGGCGACGTGGGGAAAGCGCAGCAAGACGGCGCTGCCTTGGTCGAGGAGGGCGCCCCAGGAGGCGTTGGTGCCGGGGCCGAGGCCGAGGAAGCTGAGGGTTGACTCGGCGAGGATCACGGCACCGATGCCGCTCGTCGCCTGCACCACGAGGGGCCCCGCGACGTTCGGCAGGATGTGGCGCAGGAGGATCCGGCCTTCGCTCATGCCGAGGGCTCGGGCCGCCTGGATGTACTCCCTCTCCCGGACGGTGAAGGTCTGGGCCCGGGCGACCCGGGCGTAGAGCACCCAGCCGTTGACGGCCAGGGCGAAGACCAAGTGGGCGATTCCCGGCCGGGCCACGAGGGCGAGGATGGCGATGTTGAGCAAGATCGCCGGGAAGGCCTGGACCATGTCCGCGATTCCTGTGACGACGTGGTCGCTGAGGCCCCCGCGGTAACCCGCGACCATGCCGAAGGTCGTGCCGACGAAGAGCGAGATACCGACGACGAGCAGACCGACGAGACCCGCGAGGCGCGCCCCGTAGAGCAGCACCGAGAGGATGTCCACGCCGTTGTCGGCGGTGCCCATGACGTGGGCGAAAGAAGGCAGCTCGTACTGATGGTGCAGGTCGATCGCGGCCGGGTCATGGGGAGCGAGCCACGGCCCGACGACCGCCATGACCGCGAAGACCGCGACGATGATGACGCCGATGGGTAGCTTCTTCAGCCCCTTCATGAGAGCCGCACCCGAGGGTCGACCACGCCGTAGAAGAGGTCGACGGCGAGATTCACGGTGACGTAGATGGCCGCGATGACCAGGACGCAGCCCTGGACGACGGGGATGTCGCGGTCGAAGAACGCCTCGAGGAAGAGCGTTCCGAGGCCGCGGCGTTCGAAGATCTTCTCCGCGATGACCGTCCCGGAGAGCAGCGCGCCGAGCTGGGCGGCGCCGACGGTCATCACCGGCAGGAGGGCGTTGCGCAGGGCGTGTTTGAGGACGACGCTGCGCGTCGACAGGCCTCGGGCTCGGGCGGCCACGATGTACTGCTCCGAGAGCACCTCGATCATCGAGCCCCGGGTCTGGCGGGTCAGGATCGCGGCCAGCGCGGTGCCGATGGTAATCGCCGGTAGGACCAGGGCGGCCACGCCGCCTTCGCCGTCTCCCGGCAGCGGTAGCCAACGGAGCTGGACCCCGAAGACGAGGATCAACAGCGGCCCCAACCAGATGTTCGGGATGGCGAGGCCCAGCATGGCGAAGGTCGAGGCCGCTCCATCCCAGCGCGTGCCCTGGCGCGAGGCCGCGAGGGAGCCGAGGGGTACGGCGAGGGCCCAGGCCACGAGCAGCGCCGCGAGGGCGAGGACGACGGTGGCGGGCAGCACCTCGCGGATGAGCGACCAGACCGTGATGTTGCGCCGGCGGAAGGAATGGCCGAGGGAGCCGTCACCGATGTCGCTGACGAACGCGACGTATTGATCGCCGAAGCTCTCGTCGAGGTGAAGGGCCCGGCGCAGGTCGGCGCGGTCTTCAGGGGAGGCTTGGTCGCCGAGGATGGCGTCCACCGGGTCTCCGGGCACGAGGCGCACCAGCAGGAAGACGAGGGTCACCACCCCGAAGACCGTCAACGCGGCCCTCGCAGCGCGCTCGGCCACATAGCGCAAGAGCCCCGGGGACATGCCTAGGGAGTACCAAAAGCCGGATCGCAGCGCGAAGTTCTCGCGTGTCTGGGGCCCTGGGTCTGGGGCTCAGAGGCCGACGGCGGCGGCGCAGTAGCGCCGGCCGGGGCGTTCGACGTCGATGGTGATCGCGATCGGCAGCTCGACCCCGGGCTCGACCTCGAAATTGCCGAGGTCGCTATCTACGACGCAGAGGTAGCCGTCGTCCCTGCGGCAATCGTCGGTCTTCTCGCAGACCTTCATGCACCAGGCCTGGGCGAGGCGGCTGGGCTCCGGGCGGAAACGTACGCAGACGGCGTCGTCGGGGCAGGTATCCGGTTCGCAGCTCTGAATGGTGCAGTAGCCGGCGGGCTGGGCGATGTCGCAGATGCGATCGCCATTGACCGAGCAATCGACGGAATCGCCGCAGTCGTCGCCGATGACCGGGGCGCAGCCGGCGCCGAGGCCGGTGAGAAGAGCAACGAAAGCGAAGGTGAGGAAGGCGACGGGCCGCATGGCGGCGGGAGCATAGGTGAACGCGGCCGGCAGCGCCAACCGGGGATGAAAGCCCACGGCGATGGGTCCCTCGCCCCACGGAGCGGGTCTCGTCGGGCCCACAAAAGGGGGGGTTTCGTCCCCCATTCGCCTCGCCTCGCGGGTGGTCCTGGTCTTGCTCTGCGAAGACCCATGGCCGTGCAGCGAAAGCACCGCAAAAAGAGTCTCGGCAGCCGCGGGGATGCGGACGGGCTGGTAGGGTGTCGCCGTGCGCGCCTTCGCCATGGTCTCTGCCCCCCTTTTCACGTT
Organism: Deltaproteobacteria bacterium; assembly: GCA_019312705.1. The sequence continues at coordinate 4,992 of JAFDCW010000110.1, read as the reverse complement.
GGCGGCGATGATCCCGGTCTGGGTGGGCTGTGGCTCGGGCCAGGTGAGCGTGACGGCCGAAGCTTCGGCTTCGGTTTCGATCGTGGTCTTCGAGGTGCCTCCCCCGGAGCCCAACGATGAGCCCCCGGATCAGCCTTCCCCGACCACGGTCTGGAGCGCTGGCTACTGGCACTGGGCCGGTGAAGAATACGAATGGGTCGCGGGGCGTTGGCAGCATGGGCGTCCGGGCTACGTCTGGGTCGCGCCGCACTGGCGTCCCCACGGCCGCGGTTATCTCTTCGTCGAGGGCCGCTGGCGCCCCACCGAAGCGAGCCGACGGGCGGGAGACTGAGCGATGAGGCGGGCGCGCTTGGCCCTCGGTATGGTCCTCGTTCTCGCGCTCTCGCTGGCCGTGCATTCCGCGGCGAGGGCGCAGAGCGATGCGTTGGGCGAGGTCGCCGACCGGGTCCGCGTCGGCGATGACGCCGGGGCCCTCGCGCGCCTCGAGCTCTTGGCGCCCGGTGTGCGCGCCACCCCCCGGGCGCGGTACCTCGCGGGGCGCCTCGCGGCGCGTCTCGGGGAGCACGCCGAGGCCGTGGCCCGTTGGAATGGCCTCGACGGCGGCCTCCCTGCGGCGGTCGCAACGGACCTCGCCTACCGTCGCGCCGAGGCTCAGGCTCATTGCGGCATGTGTGCCGCGGCCCGTCCGGCCCTGGCGAGGGAGGGGGCAGGACGCGGGCGCCGAGCAGCGATCGCCCGGGCTCGCGAGGCGGAATGCGCACTCCAGCTCGGTGACCTCGCCGCGGCCGTGGGCGCCCTCGGTCGGGTGGCCCAGGAGGACGCGGCCGGAGTCGACACCTTCGCTGTGCGTCTGTCTCTCGCCGACGCCCATCGCCGCAACGGAAACACGGCGGCGGCGGCGGCGGAGCTCCGGGCGCTCTTGATCGCACGGCCCGAACATCCCGACGCCGAAGTGGCCGAAGGCGCCCTGACCGTCCTCGGCGGATCCTTGGATTTCACCGACGAGGAGCGTCTCGCTCGGGCGACCCGCCTGCATGGCCAGCGGCGCCATCGCGATGCGGTCGCCGAGCTCGATGCGGGCGGGCGCCCCAGAAACTCGGCGCTGCGCGGCCCGTGGCTGCACCTCCGGGGAATGGCGCTCTTCAAGACCCGCCACGCCTATGAAGAGGCGGCCCAGGTGCTCGGTCAGGCGGCGCGGCAGCGCGGACCGACCGCACTGGACGATGAGTTTCATGCGGCCCGGGCCCTCTCCCGGTCCGACCAGGACCCGCGGGCGATCGCCGCCTACCGACGTTTTGCCCGCCGACACCGGACGCATCGGCGCGCCCCCGAGGCTGAGTTTCTCGCGGCCTGGCTCGAGCTGCGCCTCGGGCGCCGCCGCGGCGAGAACGCGATGGCGCGTTTTGTCCGGGCCCGTCGCACGACCAGTTTCGCGCGGTCGGGGACCTTCGAACTCGGCCTCTTCGCCTTTGAGCGCGGTCAGTTCTCGACGGCGGCGCGGCGCTTCGAGGAGTTCGCGGCGATGGGCACCGATGCCCTCGTTCGGGCCCGGGGCCTCTACTGGGCCGGGCACGCCTACGAACGCGCGAACAACCGCCGCCGCGCCGTCCAACTCCTCCGCGAGGCCTTGCACGTCGAGCCTCTGCACTACTACGCCCTGCTCGCGCGGCAGCGCCTCGACGAGCTCGGTGAAGAGGCTGGCGATCCCTTCCCGCCAGCGGAGTCACGTCCCGCCCCGGCGGCCCTCGGGGCGCCGCGCCTCCCCGACGACGTGCGTTTCTACGCGGCCTTGGGTCTGCGCGCCGATGCGGTTCGAGCTCTGCGCCAGCGCGAGGACGAGGTCCGCGCCGCCCAGCCCGACGGCCGCGGCCTCGAGGGCCTCGTCGCCGCGTACCACCGCCTCGGCGAAGTCGCGCGCCCCTACCGTCTCGTCGTCCGCGCCGAGCGCGCCGAGCTCGGCCGGCGTCCTGATGGGGCGAACCGGTGGATCTGGCGAGCCGCCTATCCCGAAGCCTTCCGGGCCGCCGTCGCCCCGGCGGCCCGGGAGCGCGGCCTCGACCCCGAGTACCTCTGGGCGATCATGCGCCAGGAGAGCGGCTACGAGCCCGAAGCGGTCTCGTACGCGGACGCCATCGGTCTCTTGCAGCTCATCCCTCAGACGGCATCCCGCGTTGCCGAGGGCCTCGGCGTGCCCTTCGTCCGCGAGATGCTCTTCGACCCGGCGTGGAACGCTCGCCTTGCGGCTCAGTACAACGCCCGCCTGCGCCGCGCCCACGGCCTGCCGCTGGCCTTTGCGGCGTACAACGGCGGCGGCCATCGGGTGACGGCCTGGCTCCGGGACCGGGCCCCGATGGACCTCGACCACTTCGTCGAGCGCATGCCCATCACCCAGACCAAGAACTACGCCCGCCGCGTGACGTCTCACTATGCCCGCTACGTCTACCTGCGCGAAGACGATGGGCAGTGGCCCTTCGAGCTGCCGCGCCGCGTCGAGCCGTAGCGTCGAGGGGGGTTCAAGGATCCGTCGTGGTGCACGACGGATCGCAGGCCGGGCACCCGTCTACCGTGACGACATCGCATCCCGGACCACAGTCGATTTGCGTGGTCTCGCACTGTCCGACAGGGGCGCAGCCGAGGTAGGTCGCGCCGCCGCAGATGCAATCACACGTTTCTCCGGAGCAGTTGAAGGGCGCATTGCACTGGCAGATGCAGCCGGTCGACAGGTCGACGAGGGGCTCACACCCGCTGCTGCAGTCGCAGTAGCTGCGCCCGCTGCAATCGGTCGGGGGCGGGGGCAGGCAGAGCCACTGCTCGGCGCCGCACGCGCCACAGCACGCGTCCGTCCCCTCGCAGACGCAGGGGTTGACGACGGTGCGAGCGCAGGCCAGGCCCGCGCCGCACGAGGTGTCTCCTGCGCCGGTACAGGTTTGGTAGCAGCCGGCAGTGATCGGTGTGTAGGCGGGCATGCCCTCGCCGCAGCCGGGTTCGAACGGCGCTTGATCTGCCGGGCAGGTCGGTAGAGCTCCGTCGGCGCCGGAATCTGCGGCGCCATCAGTGCCGGAGTCGGTTGCTGCGTCGGGCCCGGCATCACCGATGGGGGGCGTCGTACTGGTCGAACAGGCCGCACCGAGGGCGAGAAGTGCAACGAAGAGTGAAGCGCGTGTGCCGAAGTGAGTCATCGAGGGCCTCCCGCGGGGACAGTACGCAGGACACGTGCCAAGCCCTTTCGCCCTTTTTTGCCGACTATCGGCAATCCAGCTCCGGTCGACTGCCTTCCGCCGATTAGCTCGCGCGGACTTGGGCGCAAATCCAGTCGCCGACGGCGCGGGTGCCGAGGTCGCCGCCGACGTCCCTGGTGCACTTGCCCTCGTCGACGGCGCGCCGGACGAGCTCGATGAGGCGGGGCTCCTCTTCGGCGTAGCCGAGGTGAGTGAGCAGCATGCCGACGGTGAGCACGGTCGCGAGGGGGTTCGCGAGGTCTTTCCCGGCGAGGGGCGGTGCCGAGCCGTGGACCGGTTCGAACATGCTGACCTCGCCCGGTCGCAGGTTGGCGCTGCTGGCCATGCCGAGGCCGCCCTGAAAGGCGGCGCCGAGGTCGGTGATGATGTCGCCGAAGAGGTTGCAGGTGACGATGACCTCGAAGGGCCGCGGGTCTTCGATCAGATAGAAGCAAAGGGCGTCGACGTAGACGTGTTTTGCTTCGATGCCGGAGTACTCCTCGGCGACCTCGAAGAAGCAGCGATACCAGAGTTCGTGGCCGTGCCGCATCGCGTTCGACTTGTCCGCGAGGTGCACCGTCTTCCGGCCGTGGGCCACCGCATACTCGAACGCCGCGCGGATGATGCGCTCGACGCCCTTGCGCGTATTGATGCTCTCCTGGATGGCGACCTCGTCGGGGGTGCCCTTCTTGAACTGCCCGCCGATGCCCGTGTAGATGCCCTCGGTGTTTTCGCGGAAGACGACGAAGTCGCAGTCTTTGGCGGTGCGGCCCTTGAGGGGCATGAGGCGGTCGCTCAGGCACTGGACCGGGCGCAGGTTGCAGTAGAGGTCGAGGCCGAAGCGGAGGCCAAAGAGGATATCCCGGGCGTGAGACATGTCGGGGACCCGGGGATCGCCGAGGGCGCCGAGGAGCACCGCGTCGTGATCGTCGCGGATCGCCGCCGCGACCTCCTCGGGGAAGGTGGTTCCGTCCCGCAGGTAGCGCTCGGCGCCGAGGTCGTAGTGGGTCAGTTCGTACCCGTATCCCCGAACATCCGCGAGCGTCTCGAGGAGCTTGACCCCCTCTCGAATGACGTCGTTTCCAATGCCATCACCGGGGATGACGGCGATACGTTTGATCTCTTTCGCCATGGGGTCCGGGAAGGTACCACCGAATTCGCCAAAACATGCTCCGTTCCGGGTGCCGGGCCGATCCATTGGTTGACGAAGTCCGCAACGGTGGCCTAGCTTTTCAACTTCGACTCGAAGGCAGCATGGACATCATTTCAGCAGGGCTCTCGGACGTCGGGCGACACCGCGAGCATAACGAGGATGCCTTTTGCATTCTGCCCGAGTACGAACTCTTCATCGTGGCGGACGGCATGGGCGGTCACAAAGCCGGTGACGTCGCGAGCAAGCTCGCTACGCACGCCATCGCTTCGTTCTTCGAAGCGACCTCTTCCGAGGACGCGACCTGGCCCTTCCACTTCGACCCGCACCTTTCGGTCGAAGAGAACCGCCTGATCACCGGCATCAAGGTCGCCAACAAGCGCATCTTCGAAGCCTCGACCCGGGACGCCGAGGTCCAGGGGATGGGCACGACGGTCGTCGGCGTGCTCTTCTCGAAAGCCACCAACAAGATTTACGTCGCCCACGTCGGGGACAGCCGCTGCTACCGGATCCGCGACGGAGAGATCACCCAGATCACTCGCGACCACTCCCTGGTCAACGACTACCTGCTCGTCATGCCCGACATGACCCAGGAGCAGCGCGACGAGCTTCCGAAGAACGTCA
>JAFDCW010000109.1 GCA_019312705.1 Deltaproteobacteria bacterium | reverse complement strand
GCGACCTCGGGGCCCGTTTGCCAGCCTCGGAGCAACGGGGTGTGGGCGACTCTCTCTGGAGCAAACATGATGGGAAGCATCGGAAGGCGCTCCGTGATCTTCGCGAAGAGGGTCTCCCTCAGCTGATCCCGACGCTCCGGGTAGAGGGCGCGGCGCTCGCGCTCGACGAGGGCGTGAATTTCGTCCGTGTAGGCATCGCTCCGGTGGCCGGGGTCGTAGTTCCCGTCGACCATGGGCACGTTCCAGTACCGGGGCGGGGAGGACTCTCGGTTCGCCCGGAGTACGTGCATCAAGAGGCCACCGTGGTCAGCGGCGCGCCAGAGCCTCAGCGTCGACGGGACGGGTACGCGCTCGACTTCGATGCCGACCGCGACGAGGTTCTCGATGATCACCTCGACGCCCGGGTCGGAGGCGGTGGATTCCACATACTGGAGGCGGAGACTGGCCCCAGTGGCGCCGAGTTCCTGAAGGCGCGTGTGGGCCGCCTCGGGGTCGTAGGGCGTCGAAACAGCCCCCTCGGGGACCGGGCCGGGAACCGCCGTGTGGGCGACCCGCCCTGTGTCTTCCGGATAGCTGACCTGGGCGATGCGCGCCCGGTCGATGGCCATGAGCAGCGCCCGGCGAACCTCTACCTGGGAGAGCAGCGGGTGGGACAGATCCGGCTGGAGCATCACGAAGATCGCCGACGGCTCGATGCTGACGCTCTCCGGATCCGTTTCCTGCATCGCGACCGCGTCGCCTACCGTCAGCGCGTTGGGATAGGTGAAGTCCACCTCCCCCGCTTCGAATGCCCGGCGGACCGCGGCCCGATCGTCGTAGTGGATCATCTCGTAGCGCGCGATGTTCGCCGGCGCCCCGGCGAAATGGGGGTTCGCTTCGGCCACCAGGCGCACCTCCTTTTCGAACGAGACCACGCGGTAGGGGCCGAGAGTCGGCGTGGGGTTGTTGCGACGGTAGTCGCGGACGGCGTCGTAGCCGCCCGGTTCTCCGTCTTCGTTGGGACCCGCGGCGATGTCGGCGAGGGCGTGGCGGGGAAGGACCCACGGCGCCTCGAGGGCCACGCCGAGGCGGTCGTCCCAGCGAAGGACGACGGTCCGCGCGTCGGGGCTCGTCGCTTCGATGATGTGAGCTTCGGGGCTCAGCTCGAGGGCAAAGAGCACGTCGTCGGCGGTGAGTGCCGCACCGTCGGACCAGAGCATGCCCTCCCGGATGCGCCAGGTGACCTCGATCTCGCCGCCGGCGAGGAATCGGATGGCGTCGTTATCGACCCCCGGGGCACGCTCGACGAAGACCACCTGGGGGCCGAGTTCCGGGTCCTCGTGGACGAGCCCCCAGCTCGCGCCTGGCGCGCTGGTGGCCATGGTGAGCATGTTGGTGCCGATGCGCACGGTGTCGCCCGCGCTCTCGGTGCGCGACAGCTCCGGGGGTGGGTCCGGCAGCGTCGGGGAGGCGGCTTCTTCGTCGGGGACCGCCTGCCACACGGTGAGGGCCGCGAAGAGCGGGACCACGACTCGCGCCACTCGATCGACCCGCAGCGCGGCTCGGTGTTTTCCGCGGTGCGCGAGGCCATAGCTCACGATCGTCGTCGTCACGACCACCGTACTCACGATGTAGGCGAGGATGAAGAGGGTATCGGCGAGGGTCAGGTACGCCACGGCGGGCAGTGAGTCGGCGACCGTTAACTGGAAGGCGAAGCAGCTCAGGAGCGCCGTGACTCCCATCGCTGACCGCGCCTCGATTTGGTCCGGCGCGACGAAGAGCGAAGCCAGGGCGACGAGCATGATGATGCCCAGCGGGAGGAAGAGCTTGAGGATCACCGGCACGATGGGGCGCGTCAGCCTCACCTGGTACGCCACGCGATGCACCGTCGTCGGGCGGCCCTCCCGGGCCAGGTTGCCGAGGTCCGAGGCATAGACCTGCACGCTCACGTCGGGGTCGAACTCCGGCGTGTAGTTCCAGTCGGTGAGGCTGAAGCGCTCGGCCATGCCGGAGCTCGCTAGGTCCGGGGCCAGGAGCCCGGCTTCCTCGGGCAACTCGAGGACCACCGCGATGGTCTGCTCGTCGAAGGGGAACTGGTGAAGCGGAAACTCTCCCCGCAGGGTCCCCCGGACTCGCCATCGCGCCGAGTGCCATGCATGGTCCTCGTCGATGCCGAGGAACGTCTGTTCGACGGAGGCGGCGTTGGCGAGGTGAAGCTCTTCGCGGTCGAAGTCGCCCTGCCACTTCGCCCATAGATCGAGGTCGACGTCGAAGACCCCGTCTTTTTGGTCGAACTGGCTGACGTCGTGCAGGTACACGCCCACGTAGACGCGGGGCGGTGGCGGGTCGTCGGCGCGAGCGTCGTCTCCCGGAAGCGAGACGAGGACTCCGAGGAGCACGCCGACGAGGAGGGTGAGGCGGCGGGTCAGGGGGGCCCCCCGCTTCCGGCTTGTCCATTCGCCATGAGAATCGCCGCGTGGTGCCGTAGGTGGTCCTCGACGAAGGTCGCGATGAAGTAGTAGCTGTGGTCGTAGCCAACGTGGCGCCGGACCTCGAGCGGTTGGCCCGCTCGGGCGGCCGCTTCTTCGAGCAGGTGCGGGTGCAGCTGCTCGTCGAGGAAGGGGTCGGCGAGGCCCTGGTCGACGAGGATCTTCCGGGGGTGCGTGCCGCGGCCGAGGAGCTCGGACGCGTCGTAGGCTTTCCACGACTCCCGGTCCGGGCCGAGGTAGCCGCCGAAGGCTTTTTCGCCCCAAGGGCACTTCGTCGGCGCGCAGATCGGCGCCAAGGCCGAGACCGAGCGCCACTTCCGAGGTTCGCGCAGCCCGATGACCAGGGCGCCGTGGCCGCCCATCGAGTGGCCGAAGACCGACCGGTGGCCTTCGCCGAGGGTGGGGAAGGTGGCGTCGATGGCGCGGGGCAGTTCGTCCGTGACGTAGGAGTACATCCGGTAGCGCTCGGACCACGGGGCTTCGGTCGCATCGACATAGAACCCCGCGCCGGTGCCGAAGTCCCAGCCGGCCTCTTCGCCGGCGTAGCCCGCGCCCCGGGGGCTGGTATCGGGGCAGACGACAGCGAGGCCGAGCTCTGAGGCGATGCGCTGGGCGCCGGCCTTGTCGGTGAAGTTGGCCGCGGTGCAGGTCAGGCCCGAGAGCCAGTAGACGACCGGCACCTTCGTGTCGGCCGCCTGGGGCGGCAGGTAGACCGAGAGCTCCATCGGGCCGCCGCACTCCGCTGACTCGTGGCGAAGCATGAGCTGGCGCCCACCGAAGCTGCGCGTCTCTTTGAGTGTCTCGAACATCAGTCGAAGAGTACGACCGAGCGGATCGACTCACCCGAGTGCATGAGGTCGAATGCGTCGTTGATCTTTTCGAGGGGCATGGTGTGGGTCACGAAGGAGTCGACTTCGATCTTGCCGTCCATGTACCAGTCGACGAGCTTCGGCACGTCGGTCCGGCCCTTGCACCCGCCGAAGGCGCTGCCCTTCCAGACCCGTCCGGTCACGAGCTGGAACGGCCGCGTCGCGATCTCGACGCCGGACGCCGCGACGCCGATGATGATCGATTCGCCCCAGCCCTTGTGGCAGCACTCGAGGGCCTGGCGCATGAGTTCCGGGTGACCAACGCACTCGAAGCTGTAATCGGCGCCGCCGCCGGTCAGCTCGACGAGGTGTCCAACGAGATCCCCTTTGACTTCCTTCGGGTTCACGAAGTGGGTCATGCCCATCTTCTCGCCCCAGGCCTTCTTGGCGTTGTTGGTATCGACGCCGATGATCTTGTTTGCGCCGACCATGCGCGCGCCTTGGATCACGGACAGGCCGACGCCGCCGAGGCCGAAGACGACGACGTTGGCCCCGACCTCGACCTTCGCCGTATTGATCACCGCGCCGATGCCCGTCGTGATGCCGCAGCCGAGCAGGCAGACCTTGTCGAGCGGTGCGTCTTTGCGGATCTTAGCGAGGCTGATCTCCGGAAGCACCGTGTGGGTCGCGAAGGTGCTCGTGCCCATGAAGTGCATGATGTCCTCGCCGCCCTTCGAGAAGCGCGAGGTCCCGTCGGGCATCAAACCCCTGCCCTGGGTCGCGCGTACGGCTTGGCAGAGGTTGGTCTTGCCGCTGAGGCAGAACTTACACTGGCGACACTCGGCCGTGTAGAGCGGGATGACGTGGTCACCGGGCTCGAGGCTGGTGACACCTTCGCCGACTTCGAGGACGACGCCGGCCCCTTCGTGACCTAGGACCGAAGGGAAGATCCCCTCGGGGTCGGCCCCCGAAAGTGTGTAGGCGTCGGTGTGACACACGCCGGTAGCCGCGAGTTTGACGAGGACTTCGCCATCCCGGGGGCTACCGAGTTCGAGTTCTTCGATGACGAGCGGCTTGTTTACTTCGCGGGCGACGGCGGCTTGGATCTTCACGGTTGTCCCTCCCAGAAATCGAGCCGCGAAGCTAACAGACTTACCACTACTGCGTCGGGGTCGCGGCGGCCCTCGCTTGTTCAGCGACTTTGTGGACTCCGGTGCCCGCCTCGAAAGGGAGTGACCCTGTCGTCGGCGAGCAACAAAGACCACAAAGCCGCTGTCCTGCGCGATCATCCACCGAGACCCCAACACAGTAGTGCTACGCTCCGGCGGACGTCACCGATTGGTACGGAGCGAGGTCACGTCGAGCACTTCTTCGGGAATGCCCGCGCGCAGGAACGGTGCTCGGAGATCTTCGGGGATGTCCGCCGTGAAGCTCATGGCTTTTTCCGTGACGGGGTGGGGCAGGGTGATGGCGACCGCGTGCAGCGCCAGGCGATGAAGCCCGAGCTCGTCCCGGAGGCGTTGGTTCTTCGGGCCCCGGCCATAGGAGACATCCCCGGCGAGGGCATGGTGGAAGCGCCGGAAGTGGCGGCGGATCTGGTGCTGACGGCCGGTCTTCGGCGTGACCGAGACGAGGGAGAGGGCGCCATCGGGGCCCGAGAAGGGAGCGACGAAGAGCCGCTCGTATTCGGTGATCGATTCGACCTCGGGGCCGCCCTTTTTGGTCTTGTTCTTACGCATTGGCGAGTCGAGGACCCCGGCGTCGGGGACCTCACCGAGGACGAGGGCCAGATAGCGCTTCTGGACGAGGCGGGCCTCGAAGGCCCCTTGGAGCGCCGCCGCGTGGTCCGACGAAAGAGCGAAGGCCATCACGCCGCTCGTCGGTGCGTCGAGGCGGTGCACGGGATAGACCCACTGGCCGATCGCGTCACGGACCAGAGTCATCACCACGTCTCCGTGATGCCCAGCGCCTCGGTGCACGGGCATGCCCGAGGGCTTGTTGACCACGACGATGGCTTCGTCCCGGTAGAGGATCGGCACGGCCGCGGTGGTCATCTCGATGGGGACCGAGTCTTCAGTCATCGATCGGGAACTGCAGGCCGATGGCGGGTCTCGAGATTCATCGCCGCGATTGTCCATGAGCCGCCTCTGGGCCGCAACTCCAAGGGACGGCCATCTCCGATTCGCAACCAGGGTCAGATCTCCGCCTAGCAGCAGTCCAAGAGGGCCCGGGCCTCTTCAGCTGCTCGACGGAGGACGTGCATGCTTCGGACGACCTGGGCTCGCTCACCCTTCGGGATGCGCTCGAAGATCGCCCCGATGCTTCTCTCGGTGAGGTCGTGGAGGCGCCTCGCTTCCTTCTTCCCGTCGGCGGTGAGGGCGACCAAAACTCGGCGCCCATCGTCTTCGCCTCGTTCGCGGGTGACCCAGCCCCGGTCCTCGAGCCTGTCGACGAGGCGCGTCATCGCGCCCTTGGTGACCCTCGACGCAGCGGCGAGGCCGCTCACATCCCACTCCTCTGTGGTCAGCGTCTGGAGGAGCACACACTGGGCTGGGGTGACCGACCCGCAGCAGATCTCCTCGCGCTCGAACGAGGAGAACATACGGTAGAACGCGATGACGTCATCGGCAACGCGGCTCATGGCCTCTGAGCCGTGATGGAGTAGCTGAAGACGGTCTTGGCCAGCTCCTCGAGCTGCTCCGCGCCGAGCAAGGCGGTAGCGGCGTTCCATATCGGGTCATCGAGGCTCGCGGTGAGCATCGGGGCGGCGGGCTTGCGCGTGAACTCGATATCCTCGAAGCCCGCGGCGCGCATGTGTCCCAGATACTCGTCTTCGGTCGATGCGCCCCCCACACACGCGATCCAACTCGCGGCGAGCTCCGCCACCTCGGGCGGCAGCGGCACACTCAGCAGGAGATCATTGACCGCGACGCGGCCCCCCGGCTTGAGCACTCGATGCGCCTCGCGAAAGACCTGTGCTTTGTCAGGGCTCAGGTTGATAACGCAGTTGGAGATGACGACGTCGACGCTCTGCGATGCGACGGGGAGGTCTTCGATCAGGCCCTCGCGGAACTCGACAGTGCGCGCGAAGCCGGCCTTCACCGCGTTGGTTCGGGCCTGCTCGAGCATCTCGGGGGTCATGTCCACGCCGATGAACCTGCCCTCCGGTCCCAGCTTTTCGGCGGAGAGCAAGGCGTCGAAGCCCGCTCCAGAGCCGAGGTCGACCACAGCTTCCCCGGGCCTCAGGCCGGCGAGGGCCGTGGGGTTGCCGCAGCCGAGGCCGAGATTTGCCCCGGCCGCCTCGCCCTCGAGATCCGCCTCCGAATAGCCCATGAGGGCCGCGGTCTCGGTGTGCCCAGTTCTCCCGGGTTCTTCGCTGCCCCGGCCCTTCCTGCGCGCGAGCTCCGCATATCCCGATCTCACCACACCGTGTATCTCTTCTTTGTCCATCCGTGCCTCAATTGGTTGATGCCTGCAACTAACTAGTTGTATCCTGCAATCAATATTGTCAAGGCCTCTGCGGCGACAATCGCCGTGATGGTTCAGAAAGCGCGGCTCACGAAGGCGAAGGCCCCCGCGCATGCGGCCGCGGCCGAGCCCCTGCCCGCGCGCCGCACTTGGTCGGTTGCCTCGACCAAGCGGCTCGACAACGTTGACGTGGTCCGAGACACCGGGGGCAGCTCATGGGGACCGGTGTTTGCCGTATACGATGACCCTCGAGGTCACCTGACGCGTCGGGCCCCCGGCCGTGTACCCTCGGATGAACCATGACCCGGACTCTGAACGGCGCCCAGCGTGAGCTCCTCGAGCTCGTATCTCGCGCGGCCTTCGTCAACCCCTTCAGCCCCGAGCGAGATCGCCTCGACGAGCAGATTGCGGGCACCGGGCCGGGAGACCCGGACGTGCTCGCGCGCCTCGGCGTGAGCGTCTCCGAGGGGCTCGAGCGCCTGGCCCAAAAGGGCCCCATTTCCCCCGCAGCCTTCGCCGGGGAAGACGCCGAGCTCGTCGAACACGGCATCCTCTTCGACGCGTTTCATCGACATGTCGAGGAGATCGACGGTCACATCGCGCGCCAACTCGCTTCCGGGAACGGTCCAATCGCCGCGCCCTTCGGGCCCGCGGTGCTGGGGGAACTCGCCGGCTGCGGCATCGCCGAGGAGCGGGCGAAGCGCATGTTGGCGCTATTTTTCCAGATGCGCCGCGCGTACTTCTTCATCGCCCATGGCCTCGTCGGGCGCAGCGCCTCGATGCGCCGCCTTCGGGAGAGCCTGTGGAACTCGGTCTTCACCCACGACATCCGGCTTTACGACCGATTCCTCTGGGACCGCATGGAGGACTTCTCGACCATCCTCCTCGGCGAGACCGGGACCGGGAAGGGGGCGGCGGCGGCGGCGGTTGGGCGCTCGGGGTTCATCCCCTACGACGCGGACAACGGGCGCTTCGAGTTCTCGTTTACCGAATCCTTCGTGCCCATCAACCTGAGCCAGTTCCCCGAGTCCCTCATCGAGTCGGAGCTCTTCGGCCACCAGAAGGGGGCCTTCACCGGAGCCTTCGAAGACCGTGGTGGGGTCTTCGACCGATGTCGGGCCCACGGCGCGGCCTTCCTCGACGAGATCGGCGAGGTCACGGCGCCGGTGCAGATCAAGCTGCTGCGCGTCCTCCAAGAGCGCCTCTACACGCCCGTCGGCGGCCGCGAGGAGCGGCAGTTCTCCGGGAGGGTCATCGCCGCGACGCACCGCCCCCTCGACGAGCTGCGCCGCGACGGGCGCTTTCGCGACGACTTCTACTACCGGCTGTCGTCTGATGTCATTCAGGTGCCCCCGCTCCGGACGCGCGTGGCCGAGGATCCGCAGGAACTCGACGACCTCCTCGACAGCCTCATCCCGCGCCTCGTCGGCGAGGCCTCCACCGAGTTGCACGAGATGGTCGCGGAGGCGATCGACCGCGACCTCGGGCGCGCCTACGGCTGGCCCGGCAACGTCCGAGAGCTCGAGCAGTGCATTCGTCGGGTGCTGCTGACGCGGCGCTGCTCTCCGGATGCGCAGGCGCGGGCCGACGAGTCCGAGGGTCTCTCTGCAGCCCTCGCCGGGGGCACCCTCACCGCCGAAGAACTCATACGCCGCTATTGCTCGTTGCTGCACGAACGCCACGGCACCTACGTCGAGGTCGCGAGGATCACCGGCCTCGACCGGCGTACCGTGCGCAAGTACGTGAGCGGCCCCGACGAGTGAGGAACGTGGCGTGAGTGCCGACCACAGACCGAGCCATGATGGCGCAGCATCGTATGGACGCCTGTTCACGCGGGCTCGGATATCCTATGCGATCTCCAGCCCGTGGTCTTGGGCATGGACCTTGCGGGCGGCGCAGAACCGAGTGCCGAACCGAGTGCCGAACCGAATGCCGAACCGATTGGAGCATCTCATGAGAACCGCTTTGCTTTGCGTCGCCCTGGCGACCCTCACTCTCGCCGCTGGCTGCACGGAGACTCGTCGTGGTCCAGGCCTTCCCCCGACCACTCCCGGTGGGGATGCCAGCACGGGCATGACCTCCGGAGTGCCGTCCACGCTGACCGTTGCCAGCCTCGACGCTGCGCAGCTGTGAGGGCCAGCGGCGTCGAGCTCGCCGCGCCGCGCATTGCGAGTCAACCGCCGTCGGCGATCTCTTGCAGCCTCGCTGCCGTCGCCGGCCGCATGGGCCAGGGGCGATACGAGAGCCCACTCGCTGCCCTGCCGGTGAGCACTCGATAGAAGACGCACGCTGCGAGGTAGGTCCCCGCCGGGGTGGGGTGCATTCCGTCGGCGCGGTAGAGGGGGATCT
>JAFDCW010000108.1 GCA_019312705.1 Deltaproteobacteria bacterium | reverse complement strand
CAAGATCGACCCCAGAAGGGCCTTCCGTCGTAGTCGCTCTCGGGGATGATCGGTATGAACCCGAGGACGTCACTGTGGCGGCGGCCGAGGCGGGCGCTTCCGATCACGGGCCGGAGCATCAGCCCTGACGCCTCTCGGCTGACGCACGTGGGCTGTTCCGGTTGTATCTCCTTGAACTCGATCACGACGTCGTCATTCGGCTCATCGGTCGGTCCGGCGACTCGAACCAAGAACTTGTCCACGAGGCCGCTGCCCACGCCGAGGTGCAGCGCCCCGTAGCTGACTGGAGCGAAGAAGCCTTCGCGATAGGATTCGTCCTGGTCGGCCATGCTCGACCCGAACTGCGCGAGGGCGACCTCGACGGCCTCGCCATCTTCCGGGCTGAGCTCCTCCATCAGAGAGTCGGCCCAGACGAGAAATTCAGCGTGCGTCCTTCCTCGGTCCACGCGCATTCGGTCGACGAAGGACGGTTGTGCCTCGATCAGGTCGGGGTCATCGACCGCCTCGAGATATGCATCGAGGAACGACTCTACGACTTCGTCTCCATCGCCCCAGCCCTTCAGCTCCGACGTCAAGAAGAGGGACCCCGCGAAGCGTGAGAGGTCGATGACGGCCGGGCCGGTGGTGGCGCGATCGAAGTCGTCGAGACCGAACGCGTCGGCGACGACGGTGTACTGTTCGACGTGGGGGTCCCCATGGAGGTTGACCGCAGGGAACCGGTTCAACGCGGACGCGAACGCGTCACAGGTCGCCTGACTCCACGGTATCGCCACGAAACGAAAGTAGGCGTAACGGCTACGGACGATTTGGTCGAGGACGACCGGATTCCTCGAGAAGTCATGGGCGTCTGCGTCGACGTGCAGCGGGCCGAGCTCGGGACGTCGGTCGGGCTCGTTGGTCGCGTCGTCACCGGCTCGACTCGGTGCCCCACCACATCCGCCCAGTACCGAGACAACTACGCCCACGAGTACGAGCCTTTCGAAACGCGCCATGACGCGGAGAATACAGCCTCGCCGCACGCCGACCACCGTTGATCAGGAGACCGGACTCAGGGAGTCGTATCGCGGGACCGGAGGGCCCAGCCTATGAGCTTGTAGAGGATGCGCACGCCGACATTGGCGTCCCATTCGTCGCCGGCATCGCCCGATGGGTTGGGCGCGACCTCGACCAGATCGAACCCCACGATTCGGCGACCGGACTGAGCGACCTCCCGAATCAGGTGGACTGCCTCGTCGAAGGAGAGGCCCCCGGGGACCGGCGTACCGGTGTGGGGGCACAGCTCGGGGGAAAGGCCGTCAACATCGAAGGAGACGTACACATCGTCCGGAAGGTCGGCGACCACCCGGGCCGCTTGTTCGCTGAAGGGCGTGCCTTGCAGTCGCTCCCGAGCGAGGTCCGGCCAGAAGTGGGTGCGAACTCGGCCCCCGGAGCCTTCGATCGCTCGATACTCCCCTGCCGAGAAATCGCGTACGCCGACCTGCACGATGCGAGAGACGTCCGCCGTCTGCTGCAATACGTTGTGCATGACCGAGGCGTGAGACCAGGTGAAGCCTTCGTAGGCGGGGCGCAGGTCCGCGTGGGCATCGATGTGCAGGATGCCCATGCCGGGATAGCGGCCGGCGTGCGCTGCGATGGCCGCGAAGACCGAGCCGTGGTCCCCGCCGAGGGTGCCGACGAGCTTGCCGGCGGCGAGCCACTCGTCGACCGTATTTCCCACCCAGTCGTTGACCCGGCGGCACGCCTCATCGACGGACTCCTGGTGGGCCTCCTGCTCCGCGTGCGCTCCATCTTCAAACGCCTGGCGCGCTCGGTCCGCTGCCTCCCGGGCGGCGTGACTCGCGGCGCGCACGACCGCGTGCTCCTCGAGCATGGCGATTCCCGCCTCCCAAGGGCTGCCCGTCTCGAGGTCGAGGAGGTCGAGCTGGTGACTCGCCCGAAGCATTGCCCCGGGCCCGTCGGCGGCCCCGGGGCGGTAGGACGCGGTGCCGTCGAAGGGCACCGGAACCAGCACCACCTCGCCCTGCTCCGGGGGATTGCTCAGACCGAAGATGCCCGCATTGCTGGGCACCGCCGCCGCGGGGTCGAAGTCGTCGCCGGCGCTCATCGAGCGATACGCTACCTGGGCGACCTGAGAATTGAAAACCGCCCGTGCCGGCTCATGACAGCGAGCCGACCACCGCGCCGATAGCGCCGGTGATGGCGTCGAGGTCGCCGTCCGTGGCCACATAGGGTGGCAGCGTATAGAGCAAACGGCCGAAAGGCCGGAGCCAGACGCCGTGGTCGAGGAGCGTATCCTGGGCGGCTTTCATGGGCACCGGGTCGACCATCTCGACGACGCCGATGGCGCCGAGGACCCGTACGTCAGCGACCCGGGGGGACGCCGCGAGGGGCCGGAGCCCCTCCTCGAGGCGGCGAGAGACGCGGGCGATGTTCTCCCGCCACGGCTCGGACACGAGCAGATCGACCGAAGCGAGGGAGACGGCCGCTGCGAGGGCGTTGGCCATGAAGGTCGGGCCATGCATCAGAGCGCCGGACTCAGCGCGGCTGACGGCCTCGGAGACGCCCCGGGTGCACAGAGTCGCCGCCATCGTCAGGTAGCCGCCGGTGAGCGCCTTGCCGAGGCACATGATGTCGGGGGTGACGGCCCCGTGGTCGCATGCGAAGAGCTCGCCGGTTCGGCCAAAGCCGGTAGCGATCTCGTCGGCGATGAGCAGCACCTCGTATCGGTCACAGAGTTGGCGCACAGCCCGGAGGTACTCTGCCGAGTAGAAGCGCATGCCCCCGGCGCCTTGAACGATGGGTTCGAGGATGATCGCGGCGACAACATCTGTGTGTTCCGCGAGCAGCGACCGAAGCGCGGCGATGTCTCGGTCGGTAAAATCTTCTCCGAACTTCGGACTCGGCACCGGAGCAAAGAGATGCTCCGGCATCATCTCCGCAAACATCGAATGCATTCCGTTGACCGGGTCGCAGACCGACATCGCGCCGAAGGTGTCACCGTGGTAACCGCCCCGGACCGTGAGCAGACGGTGGCGCCCCGGTCGGCCGCGACCAAGCCAGTATTGGCGCGCCATCTTGATAGCCACCTCGACCGCTACGGAACCCGAGTCCGCGAAGAACACGTGGTCTAGGCCGGCCGGCGTAATCTCGACGAGGCGCTCGGCGAGGGAGATCGCGGCGGGGTGAGTGATCCCGCCGAACATGACGTGGGCCATCGAGTCCAGCTGATCCCGGAGCGCCTGATCGAGGACTGGATTGCGATAGCCGTGGATGGCCGCCCACCACGACGCCATGCCATCGACGACTTCGCGCCCATCGGCGAGCTCGAGTGCCACGCCGTGGGCGCCGACTACCGGCACCGGAGGCACCGCCGCCGGCATCGCCGCATAGGGATGCCATACGCACGCCGCATCTCGACGGACGAGCTCACCAGCGATGTCGTCGCCTCGGGGTTTCACGGCGAGCAGTATGGCTCTATTGGCCGGGAAAGCGCAGCGTGTAGCTGTAGACGGCATCGCCCCCGGCGGGAGGGGTCGAGAAGCGGATGCGGCGCGTCGCGGCGGCGACGCAGCGCACGAAGTTACGATCAGTCAGGTCGCCATGGTGGGCCTGGGCGTTGGTCGTTTGGCCGACCCGGGTCACGCGAAAGGTGGTGATGATGGTGCCCTGGACCAGGGCGCCACGGTCCACGAGCCGGTCGTAACACCGGCTGTACCGTGCCGCGGTGCCGCGAATTGCAGCCCGGACCTCTTCCGGTGCGACGCGACCGGTGCCATCGACCTGTTCGCCGACGACGACGCCGACGTTGGGCTGGAGCACGGCGTCGCGTTCGATGACTCGCGTGGGGTCGTTGGGTTGCCCCACGGCGTGGGCGGCGGGGTCATGGGGCGCCGGCTGATGGGTCGTGCCCTCGGGAGGGCCAGGACGCCGGGCCCGGGCCGAGAGCTCGGTCCGGCATTCGACGACGGTGCGTTCGATTCTCACGGCGCGGTGCGAGAGGGATACGATGGCGAGGCGCGCGTGCTCCCGGGCATCGGGGCTCGAGTGAACCGCTGTGAGTTGCTGTCGCGCCTCCTCCATCTGGCGCACGACGCGTTCGAGGGCGGCGTGTTTTCCCTCGAGGCACGCGATCTCGTGCTCGACGCGGGCGGTCGTCGCCCGGGTCTCGGAGATGGCCGCCTGGGCCCCCGCCGTATCCTGGGCCGACGCCCAAGACGCCCAAGACGCCCAAGACACCGAAAACGAGGCGACGAGCAGCAGTGTTGCGACGAGGCTTACGCGCATGGTCCTAAGTGACGTCTGAGCGCACCGAGATGTTCATCACAGGGGCTGGACGAGGACTTCTCGCCGCCCCCCGGCCTTGCTCGCGGCAGGGCCGACGACGCCCTCTTCTTCCATGCGGTCCACGAGCTTGGCGGCCTTGTTGTAGCCGACCGAGAGCTTGCGCTGGATGTGGCTGATCGAGCAGTAGCCCGCCTGAGCGACGACCGAGACCGCCTTGTCGTAGAGAGGGTCGTCGCTCGTCTGCCCCGAGAGCCCGCCCTCATCTTCCTCTGCCCGCGGCTTGAGGATGTCCGTGTCGTAGATGGGGTTGCCCTGGGCCCGGAGGAAGTCGCAGACGTCGCGTACTTCATCTTCGCTGATGAAGGCGCTGTGCACGCGCTTGAGGTCGCTCTGCCCCGGGGGAAGCATGAGCATGTCGCCCATGCCGAGCAGGTGCTCGGCGCCATTCCGGCCGAGGATGGTCTTGCTGTCCTCGCGCTGAGAGACCTTGAACGCCATGCGCGTCGGGAAGTTGGCTTTGATCATGCCCGTGATGACGTCGACGCTCGGGCGCTGGGTCGCGAGGATCACGTGGATGCCCGCGGCCCGGGCCTTCTGGGCGAGGCGCGCGACGGCGGACTCGACGTCCTTGGCGGCAACCATCATCAGGTCGGCGAACTCGTCGACGATCACCACGATGAAGGGCAGCTTGATTGGGTTCGCGTCCACCGCGTCAGGCGCCTCCCCGTCGGCCGGCGGCAGCAGGACCTCTTCGCCGTTGGCTCCCTGGGCCTTGACCTTGCCCACGCGACTCCGGGCGATCTTCTCCGGGGCGAGGTCCCCGTCGAGGACCTTCTGCACCCGCTGGTTGTAGCTGGTGATGTTTCGCGCGCCGGCATCGGCGAAGAGCTGGTAGCGACGCTCCATCTCGTCGACGGCCCAACGCAGCGCCAGGGACGCCTTCTTCATGTCGGTGACGACCGGCAGCAACATGTGGGGGATGCCGTCGAAGACGGCGAGCTCGACGACCTTGGGATCGATCATCAATAGCCGCAGCTCGTCGGGGCTCTTCTTCGAGAGCAGCGAGGCGAGCATCACGTTGAGGCCGACGCTCTTGCCGGCTCCGGTCGCGCCGGCGACGAGCATGTGGGGCATCCTCGCGAGGTCCGCGTAGACCGGTTGCCCGCCGATGTCCTGGCCGAGAGCCATCGGCAGGTGGGCCTTTTCGTATTTCGCCCACCGCGGGTCTTCGAGGATCTCCCGGAGGTAGACCGTCTGTCGCGTCTTGTTCGGGAGCTCGAAGCCCACCCGGGCCTTGCCGGGGATCGGCGCGACGATACGCACCTTCTGGGCCGCAAGGGCCATCGCGAGGTCATCGGCGAGGCCCGCGATCTTCGAGATCTTCGTGCCGCTCTGGGGCTCGAACTCGTACATGGTGACCACCGGCCCGGGATGGATCTCATCGACCCTTCCCTTGACGCCATAAGCCTCGAGCTTCTCGACGAGCCTCGCGGCGTTCGCCCTGAGGGTCTCGACGTCGACGCTCACGGTGTCCTCGGGGGGAGCGTCGAGGAGCGTGGTCGGCGGGAGCACGTGAGGTTGGCCCACGCTGGGCACCATGATCACATCGTCCGCGATCGAATCGACGGCGGGCGCGATGGGCTTTGGCCGCTCGACCGGGGCGACGATCGTCGGCCCTTCGTCTTCCTTCTTCGTAGACGCGCGGGAGCTCTTCTTCTTGGTCTTGGCGGTCTTGCCGTTCTTGCCCTCGATGGCGTCGAGCATCTGCTCGAGTTCCTCGGCGGGGTCGGCCTTGGCATTCTTCGCGGCGCGCTTCTTCTTCTTTGCGCGGGGCGGAGGAGCGACCTCTTCCTCTTCGAAGAACACTTCGTTCTCTTCTTCGTCCTCTTCTGCGCCGTCCCCGAGGTCGGCGAATATCTCTGTTTCTAGACTCGCCTCGTCTTCGGTTGCGTCGTCTTCGTAATCGTCGAGTTCGCCTCCGACGATCTTGGGATGCTCCGCGTCGAGTTCCGCGGCTTCGAGCTCCTTGGCTTCACGCCAGGCATCCCAGAGCGCCCTGATCCCGTCGACTCCCCGGCGGCCGCCGGAACGCACGCCGGCAGTACCCCGGGCCGCGATCTCCGTCAGAGACACGGGGGTCCGCAGAACGAAGGTGATCATGAGAATGGTGACGCCGACTACGTAGGCACCGATGAGGCCGAGCATCGATCGGAGGACCTCACCGAGGACCTCGCCGAGAACGCCCCCCGCGAGGTGACCGCCGTAGACCGTCTGCCCATCGAGGACGAGGTGCAGGAGCGCGCACCCCACGAGCACGGTGACCAACGTGGACGCAAGGGTCGAAAGGCCGAGGATCGTCCGACCGCGACCGAAGAGCCGGATGGTGGCGAGGCCCGCCTCGAAGGGGATGACCCACGCGGCCACCCCGAAGGCCGCGACGAGCATGCCCGCGACACTCGCCCCGACAGGGCCCACCCAGCCGTCTGCTCCCCGCGCGTCGTAGGACCACAGAGCGAGACCCATGAGCACCGTCGCCGCCGCAGCGAGGATTCCGAGCACCTCGTGGCGACGCCCGTCGGGGGCCAGGATCTCTCCCGGGGATGTAGTACTAGGTGCGCTCAAGTGTGACCCTTCCCACAGGGACCATAGAAAGAGTCCCTACATGGAGTCAAAAAACAGTCAGCCCAGCCGATCGAGGCCCAATCTCACTTCTTTGCAGCGCATCGGCGATCCTCTATCATCGCGCGGTCGTTCATAGGAAAGGGGGACGGGGCGCCAAAAAGCCTGTCCGCCCGAGAAGGAGCCATGCGACCCCGTCCGACGCGAACCATCGTCCTCCTAGCCTGCGCCCTCACGGCTTTCGCGGCACTTGCCGGCGGCTGTAAGGTCACCGGTGAGGACATCGAAACCTGGAAGGGCACCGTCAAAGGTCCCGGCAAGATCATCGCCGTGATGATGAGCGAGAGCTATCCGCTCGAGCTCCGGACCGAGGCCGCGCTCGCGCTGGTCGAGATGGAGCCGCGCCAGAGCCCCGAAGTAGTGGATGGCGTGGCGGAGCTGCAATCGGCGCTTCAGCACCTCGACGACAGCACCCGTCGGCAGATCATCGAAGGCATGGTCCCCGCCCTCGAAGTGCTCATGCGCGGCGGGGACGCGGCGCCGGTCGAGAGCGGCGAGGCGCCGCCGGACCTGCAGGTTCGCGCCAAGGATGCGAGCTACTTGCTCATCAGCCAGGCCGAAGGCGAAAGCCGTGACCGCCTCGTCGCCGGCGTCATCGCCTGGTACGTCGTCGACTTCAACGGCCGGAACCTCGCCGGGAACTACAGCGCCGAGCAGATCATCCGCTCCCTCGGCTCCCAGGCCGCGGACATGCTGGTCGATGCCCTCGATCCGAAGATGCCGGGGCGAGCCCTCATCATGCTGACCGAGCTCATCTCGCAGCTCGGTGGGGATGAGACCAAGGCCCGGGCAGCGGCGGGGATCGTCGAGCTCGAGCAGCATATGGAAGGCGACGAGTTCCTCGAATGGGTGAAGGAGCCGGTCGTCGCGGCGCTCCGTGAAAGCAACCCCGACGCGGAGCCCAACCCCGACCGGGTCGCTCGCCTCGCCGCCCTGAACCGCGAAAACTTCATCACTACCGGTGCGATCCCGGCGATGAAGTTCCTGGCCACCGAGGACATCGTCCGGGAGCGCCTGCTGACGATCGCGGGCACCGACGACGCATCCGCCCCGATGATCGTACGGCGCATGAGCGCGCTTCTGGCGCTCGAGGGCAACGTCGCCGAGCCGCACCTCGACCGGCTCCTCGCCCTCGCCCTGACCGACGGCGTGCCGCCGGAGATTCAGGACATTGCCTTTGCCCGGGTCGGCGACATCCGCAGCACCCGAGCCATTCCGGCGATGTGGCCCCTCGTCGAAGTGGGCGACAACGACAAGCAGCGATACCGCTGGCGAGCCGCAGAGATGGTGCTCCAGATCGGCGGCGGCGACGTCGTAGGCGAGTTCTTCGCGAAGCTCCCGGAGGGCGACGAGGTCAAATACGAGCCCGAAGAGCTCGAAGGCTACGCCACGCGCATGGCCCACATGAACCCGCCCCCGACCCGGATCGTCCGTGGCCAGCTCTCCTCGCCGCAATGGTTCGACCGGGTCATCGCGCTCCGCTACTTCGAGCGAAAAGGCGAAGAACGTGACATTCGTGCCATGCGGCGCCTGACTCGAGACCGTACCGAGGTGGTCGGCACCGGCTGGAGCGCCCTCGAACTCACCACCGTCGGGCAGGTCGCAGAAGCCGCGATTACCGCCCTCCAAGAACGACTTTCCTCGGATACTGCCGAAGAGGCGACGGAAGACGCCGACGCGGAGTAGAATCAGCAGAACCTCCGCGACCGAGTTCCTTCAAGCCCGATGACCCACGATCAGAACAAGAAGACGCTCCGGCATTTCCAGTGCCGCGACTATCTCTGGGAAATCTTCGAGCAGATGAGCCAAGAGCTCGAATGCTCAACGGACTATCTGATCAACGAAGCGATGCGGCAGTACGCGCGGTCTCGGAACTATGGCAGCCGGTCTCCCTCGGTCCCCGGAATGCGCAACCAGGGGCAGCCGCCGGCGCCCGGGCAGATCCCAAGTCTACGGAGCGAGAGCAACCGACCTCCGATTCCTTCGGCGGCGCCGCCGCCTCCCCCGCAGCGAAACTACTCCCAGCCCGGCGGTGGATACCCGCCAGCGCAGCCAGCTGGCTACGGACAGCAGCAACCTCCGCAGCAGGGAAACTACGGACAGCAACAAGCTGGCCGCCGTTGCCCCCGCAGCAGCAGGGCTACGCCCAACCGCCGCAACAGCAAGCCGGCTACCCGGCGCCACCGGTCCCGCGCGGCCGGTCGAGCTATCCGCCGCCGGCGACCAATCGACCGCCGGCCTACAACCAGGCAGCGCCCCCTCCGCTTCCCGGAGGAGGAGCCGCCCAGGCGGCCATGCCGAGCCTCTTCGTGGTCTTCAATGGCCAGAAGATCCCGGTGGCGAAGACCGAGTTCATCGTCGGCCGCGGAAGCAAGACCGCGGACCTCCCGATCAAAGACGGCAACATCTCCCGTCGCCACGCGGCCGTGGTCTTCGAGAACGGACGCTTCTACATGAAAGACCTCGGCTCGACGAACGGCGTCGAGTTCGCGGGGCAGCGCATCGACAACAAACAGATCGAAGAAGGCGACATCTTCCAGATCTGCGATTACGAGCTGCGCTTTACGTACCGATAGGCGCGCGCTTTCTGGCGCCGCGCGATGTAGAGCGCGAGCGGTGGGCTGTTCGCCGGGATGACGGCGTGCTTGGGGGTGCCTCCAGCTCCAGGGGCTTTGTTGCGCGGTAGGCGGAGTTGGCGCTGTGGGGGGCGGGGATGATGCAGCGGTTGCCGCAGGGTGCTCGGGGGCCCGACGCTTTTACTTCCGCTGGAGGCACCCCCAAGCACGCCTGCTTTGCCTGAGTAGAGCCAACTGTTCTTGAGATGGTGGTCTCCGGGGGACCTTGTTGGTGGGGGTGTTAGGTAGGGATGATCCCGGTCCCGGCAGGGGGCGTCTGCTCCGCTCCTAACTTTCGCAGTTGCCCGAGTGGTGTCGCGATCACGGTGGGATCATTCCGCACCGCATGGTGTGCGTGCTTACGCACGGGCCTCCGCAGCCGCCCCACCGCCGGAATCTCCCACTCGCACCGTGTGCTCCGCCTTTGATTTGGGGATGGGCGTGAAGAGCCCACTGTTGGCTGAGGTGCGGAGGGCTCTGATCGCTCGTACGAAGATACGGGGTCGGCTCTCCGCCCTAAACCGAGGAGAGACCCATGCCGAACGACAACCGAACAGAGAAGAAACCGAGGCGCAAGAAGCGACGCGCGGCGGCTGACGGGAGCAAGATCGTATGGGCACGCACGATGGGTACCCAGATGCGATTGGGTCGGGGTATGGCTGTCCCATCGGTCGCAGACGCCGTGGGTTGCGCGTCCGAGGCGGAATGACGAAAAAGACGAAGAGCGTCCCCTTGCTGCCGACAATTCGTTTCACAGTGAGTCAGTCGTGCTCTCGAGGTGCCTTCCCAGTGAGCCCGTCTCGCGAATGGAAAGGCGGCTGGCCCAGCTATCTACTCGAGGTCCCGGTGGTTGGGCGGCTGCGGAGGCCCGTGCGCCCTCGCGCCCGACATGCCCAGCAACCACCGTAGCCGTCCCCGCGACCATCCTCTGGGAACACCGAACGCTAGGAGCGGAGCAGACGCGCCCTGCCGGGGGCGGGATCATCCCCGTCTAATACCCACAGCAAACACGTCCTCGGGTGCCTCCAGCGGAAGTAAAAGCGTCCGGCAACCGAGCACCCTCCGGTAACCGCTGCATCATCCCCGCCCGTCACAACGCCAACTCCGGTCGCCGCGCAACAAAGCCCCTGGAGCTGGAGGCACCCCCGCCCACGCCGTCATCGCGCTCAACCGCACAGGTTTAGTTGCCGAGTACCAATTCCCGGGCTTCGGCTTCGTCGGCCGAGCGGCAGAAGGTGGCGAAGGCGGGGTAGTCGGTGGCGGCGACGCGCATGAGGGGCACGTGGACCTCGCGCTCGAGGACGAGGGCGCCGTCGGCTCGGCGGGCTGTGGCGGTGAAGGTGCTACCCCCGGGGCCGCTCAACGTCACGGCGCTCGGCGCCGCCGGAAGGGCGGCTCCGCCGGTGCGATG
Organism: Deltaproteobacteria bacterium; assembly: GCA_019312705.1. The sequence continues at coordinate 3,687 of JAFDCW010000108.1, read as the reverse complement.
GATTCGCATCTGAACGTGCGTGTCGGTGCCGGTTCCGACGAGCTGCGTCGTCGTGCGCTCACCGACCTGGGCGAAGGTGGCACCGAGTTGGGTCGGGAAGAGCATGGGGATTCGCTGACGTCCCCCCTGGCGCTGGCCCAACTCCCTCACCTCGAAGGAGTACTCGAAGACCAGAGGTCGTTCGAGGGCCTCGCGGCCGATCACCCGTAGCCCGGTGAGGCGAGCACCGGCTACCAGGCGAGCGACGTAGCCCTCTTCGAAGCGCTGCTCGAGCATCGCCGCGGGGATGCCCTCGAGATCACCGCGCCAGGCGATGGCCGGGGCTCCCCGGAAGGTCTCGACGACGGTCGCCGTCGCGCTTCCGTCGGCGGCGACGTTCAGGTCGACGTCGATGGAACGCCCGTCGGCCCCGGCAGCACCAGCTGGCACCTGCACCTGGCCGCCGCCCTCCCCGAGAACCAGTCCGGGCTGGCCGCGGAGCATCGGCGGCACGTATCCGAAGGGCGCCCCCCGCTCTGAGGTCGATACGAAAGTCGCCCGCTCTCCGTCCCCGACCATCAGGAGCAGATGCTGATAGGTCTGGGGGTCCGGGAGGTCGGTCTCGGTGGCGTCGGCACCGAGGGTGCGGGCCAGGATGAGCTTCGAGCGCACCCCCGCGAGGCCATAGAGGTAGTGGAGGATGCGCGCGCGATTTCCCGTGCGCTGGACCAGCATCGCGGGTGCCTGGCCGAAGACCTCGTTCGTATCTTCGACGTTGTCGACGACCCAGCGATAGAGCCGGGCCGCGCGTACCCGGGCCCGCGAGCGGCGACCTCCGCCGAGGACCCTGGTGACGAGGCGCCGCGCTCCGGGGTCGGAGACATCCTGGTCGACGAGGGCGTCGCGCAGGCTCTCGATGAAGAGCTCCCACGTGGCGCCGGACCCGATGTTGATCGACGGCAGATACTCGCTCGCGGCGATGGCCCCGGGCTCGACGGGCAGAGGCCGGCTCTCGTGCACTGTCCAGCGCAGCACCCGGAGGTCGCCGTCGACGCTGGTCTCGGTCTCCGGGGCGGGACCCCGGGGATCGATGTTCGGTTCCATCGAGACCGGGAGCACCACCGTCAGCTGGCTGAGGTCGTAGGCCTTCTCGAAACCGCGGAAGTAGAAACGGTTGCCGAGGTAGCCCCCGGGGAACGCCCGGGCCGGCTCACCGACGCCGACGTACTCGTATTCGACGTAGTCACCGGGCTCGAGCTGGGGAAGGGAGATGCCCTCTTTGCCTTCGATGACGTCGGCCTCGATACGACGGCCGTCGGCCTTGATGGTGTGCAGCGTCAGGACCTGAGTGCCCGGCGGCGGGATGAACTCTCCCCGGGAATCGAGGGCTTCGTCGGCCTGTACCTTCCAGATGTTGTGAGTCAGCTCCAGGCTGGAGCCGTCCTCGAATACCCGGACCACGGTGTAGTCGAGGACGAGGACTTCGGGCTCGTCGTAGCTGCGCGAGCTGCCTTCGAACTCGCGGATCACCGTCGCCCCGTCGAGGCGGTAGGGGGTGAGGGCGAACTCGCCGCCGATGGCGCGGGAGAGCATGCGTAGGTCGGCGAGGGCCGAGGGCTCGAGTTGGATGGCGCCCGTCAAAAGAGCACGGGCGGTGTCGATGTCCCCGGCGGCGAGTTGGCGGTCCGCCTGAGCAATGGGCGTCAGGATGCTGCGGGGACTGAGGGTGCTCATCTCACCGAGGAGAGCTTGGATGGCGTCCTCGTCGTTGCGTCCCCGGGCGACGGCGAGGCGCCGCGCGAGGGTCGTGAAGAGTGACTGGGGCGGTTCGAGAAGGGCGATGCGGTCGAGTTCGGCGTTGGCGTCGTCCCATGCGCGGGCGCGTACGGCGACCGTGTACCGGGCGGTGTGCCGCGCGTCGCAGCCGACCAGCAGATCGGCGAGGTTGGTGATTTCGTCCTGGCGTAGGCGGCGCTCTGCGGCGCTCATCGCGGCCCGGAGCGGCGCGCAGGAGCCGGGGACTATCTCCCGGGCCGCGGCGACCTCACTCGCGGCTTGGGCATCCCAGCCTCGTGAAAGCAGGAGCTCCGCGCGGGAGAGGGGGATGCCGACGACCTCGGGCCAGCGCTCCCCAGCGCCTTCGAGGGCGGTGAGGGCCGAGAGCACATGTCCCTCGGCGGCGTCGAGCTTCGCGAGCTGGACGATCGGGAACCACGCCCCGTCGTCTCGGCCCTTGGCCCGGCGCAGATAGCGACGCGCCCGGTCACGCCCCACGTCCGAGGGCAGCAGCGGGTCGAGAAGAGCGATGACCGAGGCCTTTTGCAGCATCGCCGGCGATGCGCCGCGCCGCGGGAGCTCGTGGCGCAGGGCCTCCCGAGCACCGACGACATCCCCCCGTGACATCGAGACGGCCGCCCGGAGGTAGGCCGCGAGGGCGCTTCCCCCAACGGGGCGACCGATGGCGAACTCGGGTGCGGCGTTGTCGTGTTCGATGGCCGCCGGACCTTCGGGGCTCGGAGCGCGACCACGGCCGTCGGTGACCGCAATGGCGAGGACCGGGTTCGGGTGACGCGTCGTGACCTTCGCGAGCACGCGGTGGTTGCCGGCAGTGAAACGACGACGATGGAACGTAGTGCGCACCAGGGGGTCGACGCGGTGGTCGAGGCGCAGCGCGGACTCGCCATCGATGATGAGCTCGACAGAATTCGGGGTCTCGACGCGCAGCACATAGTCCCCGGCGACGGGGACCGCGAAGCTCGCTTCGGCGTAGGTAGTGCCCCCCGCCGCGATGGGACCTCCCCCGAGGTGCACCGCGCAGCCCCGGGCGCCGAGGCCCCGGGTTGGCCTCCGGCCCCGGGTCGGGCCGAGATCGTAGGCCTCGGCGAGGGGCCCGTCGACGCGCTCCGGGGCAAAGTCCTCATCGAAACCCAGCAGGTCCCAGGGCCCAAAGGGGCCCGCCGACCGCATCTCCGTGAGACACCCGTGGTCGGCGGCGAGACGCGCCACCTCCTCGGCGTCACCCCGTCGCTGGGCACCTTCGATCAAGATCCGCCCGACGACGTAGCGCGCCGGGGGACCGATAGCCCCAGGGCTCGCGGCGACCTGAGACAAGCGCTCCTGGGTCAGCTCCATCCACCGGGGCGCCACCCCTTCGAGGTCTTCCACCCCTTCGGCTGCCGCCTCGGCGACGTAGGGACCGACGCCGAGAGTCGACTGCGTCGCCGCATCGATAGCGTCGAGGTAGTAGTTGAGGGCCGAACCGGGGTGCCCCGCCAGTTCGAAGAAGACCCCCGAGAGGTAGAGCACGCCCTCGTCCTCAGGGGCGAGTTCACGGGCGAGCTGGAGCTGCCCGCTCACGCGCTCGTAGTCCCCGCCCTGCATGAGCATTTCACCCACGGCGAGGTCGCGCTGGGCGTCGGCGTCCCGCGGCCGGTCCGCCGCACGGTCTCGAAGCTGCTCGACGGTGAGCCGCGCGCCGGTGTTGACCGTGCCGCCGCAGGCTGCCGACAGCGGCGCCGCAGCGATCGAGAGAGCCAGGGTGAGCACCAGGGCGGACGAGCCCGCGAAATGATTCGGTCGACCCATCATCGGGCACCTCCCGCCGTGAGATGGATTCGTTGGCCGAGGATCGCGTCCGCGCGTTCGACCCATCGGCGGAAAGCCGGGTAGTCCTCAGCGCTGATGCGGTCCTGGGTGATGCTGAACTCG
>JAFDCW010000107.1 GCA_019312705.1 Deltaproteobacteria bacterium | reverse complement strand
AGAGCCCCACTCCGAGCTCTAGGCCGTCACCTATCTCGTGAACCCCACCGACGCGCACATTGGCCTGGAGGTGTCGGTCGATGCCGAGATTCTCACTCAAGAGCGGCATCAGGAGGTCGACGTTCACTTCGACCCGCCCGCGCTCCAGTCGATACGCGGCGCCCATGCGCACTTTCGCGGGCTCGAGGACGTCCGCTTGAGCATCGAGGCTTCCATCATCCGTGTTTTCGCCGTCGATGAAGGTCCCGTCGGGGCTGGTCTCCGCGAACACGGATATCGACGAGACCCGCGTGAATCCGACCAGCGCCACCGATGGCGTCTCGACGCTGACACAGAAGGAGAGCTGCGAGATGGGGTCCCAGGCGACACCGAGGGTGAAGCCGAAGTCGCCGAGCCTGGAACTCGTCGTATCCGCGTCGGCCGTGACCCAGTCCGTGGTGGCGTCAGTGAAGCGCAGGGAGCTCTGAAACGTCGAGAAGGTCGACGAGTAGCCGCCCCGGAACGCCAGACCGACGCGGAACGTCGGATGCGGGGTCCAGCCTATTCCCAGTACTCCCACGTAGCGCGACTCGGTATCGACGGAGGCGAGGGAGAGCTTGCCCTCGACGCCCATTCGCTGCGTATCGAGGTCGGAGCGGAAGACGATATCGCTCGCGGCCGGGGAGAATACGCCGAGGCCGATGTGCACGGTCTCGGACAAGGGCCGCACGTACGAAAGGGCGCTCGGGATCGAAAGAAACTCGACGACGTCTTCGGCGGCTTCAGTACCGACGCCGCGGACCAGGTCAGGAGAGCGGTAGTAGCGCAATGCCATCACCGACGCCGTGACGTCGGCGGAGTGGGTCGTGACCCGCCCAATGCCCGCGGGATTGTACCAAAGCGCGCTGCCGTCATCGACGGTCGCGACGACGGCGCCCCCAGTCATCGCCGCGGGATTGCCGATGAGCACGCCGTCGTCGTTGCCGGCGCGGGCGGCCGCAGGAAGCAGCACGAGCGCCGACAAGGAAACCCCGACGGCCCAGATGGGTGCTGGCGCGTCCCTCACTCGTCGTCGTCCATCTCCTGGAGCTCCTCCCGGAAACCTCCGGAGAGGATCGGAAAACGGCACCAGGTCTTGGGGTCGAGGTTCTTGTCGTCGACGTGGAACGACGGGGCATAGCGCTCTCGCTTCCACTGATTGCGGCTGAAGAGCGTGAAGAAGCGCCTGACCCAGAGTCGCAGTTGGTCGTCGTCGAACTCAGGGAATTGCGCGGCGACCGAGAGGAGGACCTCCGCCGGGGGCTTCTTGCCGCCGATCGCCTCGTCTTCGATGGCGTCGAGCAGTGGATAGGGCATGAGGTCCCCCTCGTCGGTCTGCCCCGCTCCCTGGGGCCGGAGCTCCGCGGTAGGCGCCTGGACGTTGACCGCATCGAGGGCGGGGATCGGCGCACCGCCGGTGGGTCCTACCTCTTCCATGAAGCGTAGCCATCGCCGAAGGAACGCTTTGTCGATGCCGGCGATGGGAGACAAGCCGCCGGACGTATCGCCGTCCATCGTCGCGTACCCCACGGCGGCCTCGGACCGGTTCGCGGTCGCCACCAAGATCTTCGACTCGATATTCGCGAACAACCATACGCTCGGGCTACGCACCCGGGCCTGAATGTTCTGCAGGGCGATGTCGTCGTGCTCCCAATCGAGCTTCCGGCCAAGCGCCCCTTCGACCTTGGTGACGTAGCTCGTGACGATGTCGTCGACATCGAGCTCGTGGTGCGTGCAGCCGAGGGCCTCGGCGAGGCGGCGAGCCGCATCCCGGGTCACCGAACCGCTGTTCTTCGTCGACTGGTAGGCGGTGGTGAGCAGCAGGCCGACGAGGCCCCGCGGATCGGCGGCTTCGTCGATACCCGGGACGTGGCCCAGCGTCTCGCGCACGGCATCGAGCCCGAGCTCGCGCACCGATTGGTCCACCATCTGAGCGATGAGCACGGCGCAGGCGGCCGAATCGGCGCCCCCCGAAAGGCTCACTACATAGCCGCGGCTGCACGCCTTCCGCATGTAGTCGAAGAGCCCGAGGGCCATGGCCCGGGTGAACTCCTCTTCGTCGTGAGTTGGCCCCGAATCCCACGATGGGCGCACCAAGGGGGCTCCCTCCGCCGCGGCGCTGGGGATGGAGAAGGGGACGTTCACCTCACCCTCGGGAGCGACCTCGGGCTTGAAGCTCGACAGTCGCGCGCGCTGCATGCGCATCGCGTCGACGTCGACGACCGCTGCGGTCATGGAGAACTGCGCAAAGGAGAACCGCGGCCCCTCCCGAAGCATCACCCCTTCGGCAGCGATCATGGTGCCGCCGTCGTAGATGGCGCGCCCCGCCTCGTTGCCCAAAAGGTTGGCGTAGAGGTAGGCCACTCCGAAGGCTCGGGATCCTTCGAGGACGAAGCGACGCCGGACCTTCTGCTTTTGGAAGGCAAAGTGGCTCGCGCTCGGGTTCAGCACGACGTCGACGCCGCGCGCAGCGAGCCGCCCCCCGGGTCGCGCAGCGACCCAAGCGTCTTCACAGATCTCGAAGCCGAGGCGAACGCCGTCGATGTCGAAGACGAGATCACCGATGGGCACGGTCACACCCCCGAGTTCGAAGGTTGCGACTTCCCCGACGGGCCAGGGCTTGAACCACCGGGGCTCGTAGTGGATACCGTCGCCGGCGAGGTTCTGTTTGGCGACCAGGCCGACGACCCGCCCGTCGACGCAGAGCGCGGCCGCGTTGTAGACGGCGCCGAGGTGGTGCACCGGGAGCCCCACCGAGACGACCATGCCCGTGGTTCGGGGGGCCACCTCTTCGGTCAGGATTCGAGCCGCGCGCCGGGCGACGTCGAGGGACTGGAACATGTCCTCACAGCCGTACCCGGTGAGACAGAGTTCGGGCAGGCAGAGCACGCGCACGCCCTCGGATCGCGCCTCGTCGATAGCCGAGGTGACGTTCTCGCGATTGTTGGCCCACGCGAGGGGGGTCTGGTTCAAGGCGGCGACGCCAACGTGGATCGATCGCATGCGCTCGGCGCTGAGTATGGCCCAGGAAGGGTGATGATTGCGACTTCCCTGGAGAACCTGCCGGGAGGCGGCTTCCGCGAGCAAGGGGCTTTACGCGGCGAAGCAAGGGGATCACCATCACGAGGCCATGGGGACCGCAGTCGCCAACATTCGCCGAGTACGGAAGCAGCTCACCGACGACTTCTCGCCGGTGATGGCCCGGGCAATCCTATTCGATGCCCTCACCCAGTGGGGGCCGCGGATCCCCCAGTCTCGGGAGGAGCTGGCCCGCTTCGTGCGCGGCCCCCTCCGCGACGTGCTGCTCCGCCACCGAATGCCACAACAGGTCATCACTAGCCTGCTCGAGATCGAAACGGCCCTCGCCGTGGTCGATCACCTCGACGATCAGTCTCGCCCACGGCTCGGGCCTTCGACGCGCCCTCCCCCGCCGATGTCCGCGCCGGTCAGCGCCGATACGACCGTCGCTATTCGTGCAATCGCCCGACCCGTGCACGTCCTGGTCGCGTCCCTCGACGTGGGCTTCGCCCCCACCATCGAGGTCGCCCTCGGCGGAAGTCTCGTGCGCACGGACCCGGTGGCCTCGGAGCTGGGCCTCCGGTCCGAACTCGAAAGAGAAATCGACATCATCCTCATCGACGCGATGCAGCCGCTGGACGTCGAGCCTACGCGGCTGGCCTTCCTCTTGAACCGCATCGAGCCGGGCACGTTGATCGCGGTCTGGGGGTCGCGGCTGGCGTGGGGCCGCGACATCATCGGTGCCATCGAAGCGGGGGGCCTCGCGACGGTCCCCTTCTCCATCGCGGAGGGCATGGCGCCCTTTGTCGACCTCGTGCGCTCCCGCCAGGGAGACTAGAGCACATCTCAAGAATGCTCCTGTCGCCTCGCTTGCGGGGCGCGGCGCGATGCTCGGTCGCATTTCTGAGATGTGCTCTAGCCGAAACGGGCCGGGGGACTCGAGGCCCCTGCCTGGCCCACTACGGCACAATGCCGGGGCTTGGGGCCGGCGGAATCGTTGGGCTTGTGCATCGGCACGGTGTTTGCGCACGATGGTGGCGGAGGCCCGATGACCGACACCGTGAAATGCTTGATCCCTTCTCTTCTCCTGCTCTTGGCTCTCGGGCCGGTGGCCGCGTGTAGCTCGTCCCACGATCCCGATTCAGGAACCGACTCCGGCGTCGCCGACAGTGGCGACGTCGACTCGGGAACCCCCGACGGCGGCGGCGTCGACTCCGGCGCGCTCGACTCCGGCGCGCTCGACTCCGGCGTGCTCGACTCCGGCACCGTCGACTCGGCCCGCCCCGACGCCGGAGCCTGCATCGATCTACCCCCCGAAAACGACCGCCCCGTGGCCTACGCCTGCAGCGACTGTCGACCCCCCGGGGGCGGCGGTCTCGGCGGCCCGGATTGCGACGTCGACGCGGACTGCACGGCGGGAGACAACGGTCGGTGCGTGGGGTCGCGAATCGGCGGCGCGTGCAGCTACGACGAGTGCTTCTCCGACAGCGACTGCGCCGCGAGCGAGCTCTGCGCGTGCGACGGAAGCCGCGGCGGCGGCAACGCCTGCATCGAGGCGGGTTGTCATACGAATGCCGATTGTGGGGACTACGAGTGCTCGCCGACCCTGGGCAGCTGCGGCCACTACACCCCGGCGGTCGGGTACTTCTGCCACACAGCGGCGGACGCTTGTTTCTCGGACGCGGATTGCGAAGCAGGCGGAGGAGGCTACTGCGCATACGACACCGTGGGCGGCACCTGGGCGTGCAGCACGAGTGAATGCGCGGGCTGAGCATCATCGCGACTTGCGGGGTGGCGCTCTGGGGCGTCGCCTGTGCTGCCGACGTCGACGGGGGGCCGCCGGTAGAGCCAGCGGACCCTGTCGAGGCGGCCCGCGCCTACATGGACGACGCGAGCCTGAGGCGTGCGGCCCTCGAAGAGAGCGCGGCGGTCGCCGACACCGCCTACGCCCGCCTACGGCTGGATCACTATTCGCTGACCGGCATGGGGGTCGACGACCCGGCGGCTGATTGGGACCTCCTGCCACTGCGGGTCGATCGACCGGTGCGCCGGCTGCGCGTAGGGCCGACGGCGGACGACCCGGTGCCAACGCCCTTCGCCCCAGAACCGATCTTCGGGACCGGACGCGGCCCAGAGAATCTCGACGACTACGTCGCGGCGGGCAAACAGGCTTTCGAACTCTGCCCTCTCGAAGTCGACCCCCGCTTCGGTCGCCTGCGCCGCGGCGCCGACGTCGCGCGCTCCTACGGCCTCACCGTGACCGACGAGGGCGAAGTCCGGGGTGCGGTCGAGGTGCGGGCCGACGACGGGTCGTGGGTCGTGGCGCTGAGCTGCGCGGCCTGCCACTCGTCGGCGGACGACGACGGCGCCTACGCGCCGGGCCTCTCCAACCCCGAGTTCGAGCTCGCAGAATTGCTCGGAGCCGCCCCCTTCCCAACCGGCACCATGGACGTATCCCCGGACAGGCTATGGAACCCCGTCCGGCCCCCGGATCTGCGCCCCCTTCGATACCAAGAACGACTGCACCACACGGGCAACCTGACCAACGGCCGCGTCGCTCGGATGGTTCGAATCGAGACCCTGATCACGAGTCGCTTGAACTTCCGCTTCCGGCCGGACCGCCGGGTGGTGGCCTCGATGGCGCTCTACCTCGAGTCCCTCGCCGACGCGTTGCCGCCGCCCGCCTGGGATGGCGAGGGCGGAACGGCGTTTCGTTCCGCGTGCGCGGGCTGCCACCAGGGCGATGCCATGGCGGGCCCTCCCGTCGACGTCGACGTCGTCGGCACGGACCCCGCCGCGACCGTCGGCAGCAGCCGGGGCACCGGCGCCTATCGGGCACCGAGCCTGCTCGGAGTGACCGAACGTCGGCGAATCCTGCACGACGGCAGCGCCCTCACCATCGAGGCCCTCCTCGGCCTCGACGGCTCAGAGCACCGGGGCCATCGCTACGGAACCGACCTGCCGAGGGCGACCCGGCAAGCCATCGTCGATTTCCTCGGAAGATAGCCTCAGATCGCGCCGAGGCCGTCGAGGCGTAGTACCGGCCGTTGCTCGTCCCGGGAACGCTCACGGTCCACGAAGAAACGGGCTCGATAGTCGCGGTTGTCCTCCGGGTCGAGGAGGACCTGGTCGACGGACCAACCTTCCGGTGACGCCGTGACGAGCACGTTCTTCTTGGAGCGCGCTTCTTGGTCGAGGCGAATCGCCTCGTGTTCCTCGAAATAGGGCACGAGGGCCTCTTCGAGGCGCTCCGTCGTCCACCGATCGGCGGGGGGCTGGTCCAGGGCAGCGGCCGCGCGGTCGAACTGGCCGAGGGCGAGGCTTCGAACAAAACGGAAGGCTTCGTTGCGGATGAGTAGGTCGAAGGCCCGAGCGTCGGTCGTGATGTCGTCGCTCTTGTCGTCGACCTCACCAGTGGCCTCCGCCGCCGCGGCGGCCTCCGGGTTGCGCATCTTCTCCCACTCGTCGATGAGGCTCGAGTCGACCTGGCGTACGACCGCGCCGAGCCAGTCTTCGAGGTCCCGGACGTCGTCGTTCTTGGCGCTGTCAGGCACGGTCTGCACCAGCGCCTTGTAGGCATCGGTGAGATAGCGGAGAAGAACCCCCTCGGAGCGCGCGAGGCCATATTCCTTCACGTAGACGCTGAACGAAGCCGCCATCTCGTACATGTCGCGGGCGATGCTCTTCGGCAGCACGTTGTCACCCACCCAGGGGTGGTGTTTGCGATAGGCGTCGAAGGTCTCCCAGAGCACTTCCCGCTTCGGCTGGGGCGCCTCGATCTTCTCGAGGGCGGCCATGCGGTCGTCGTACTCGACGCGGTCGGCCTTCATCTTGTTGACCGCCGTCGTCTTGAGCTTGTCGACCTGCTTCATCACGACGACCCGTGGTGTCTCGAGGGTGGCTTCGACGAAGGTCAGCACGTCGACGGCGTAGTCCGGGTCGGCCGGGTCGAGGACCTCGAGGGCCTCCACGACGTAGAGCGAGAGAGCGTGGTTGAGGGAGAAGTCCTTCTGCAAATCGCCATGAATCTGCACATACCGGCCGTGGTCGTCGGGATCGTCGAGGATCTCAATCACCTCCGCCTCCAGGAGCGAGCGAAACATCGCGATGGCCCTCCGCCCATGGGCGCGTTTCTGCTTCTTGGACTCGTGGCTGCCCCGGATGAGGCCCTTGAGCGCGAGGCACCCGTTGCCGCGACGCTCGAGCATGTGCAGCAGCATCGCGTGACTCACCTCGAAGCTCGAGATGAGGCGTTCGGGCTGGCCTTCGATGAGGCGCTGAAAGGTGCCCTCGTCATAGGCCGCGTAGCCGCGCTCAGGGGGTTTACGACGCTTCAGCTTGCGCAGTTTCTTCGGGTCGCCCGAGGCTTTGCGCTCGAGGGAGAGGTTTTCGACCGCGTGCTCCGGCGCCTGGGCCACGACACTGCCCGCGGTGTCGTAACCACGGCGCCCGGCCCGGCCGGCGACCTGCTGGAACTCGCGCACCTTGAGTACCCGGGTGCTCACGCCATCGTATTTGTAGAGCTGGGTCAGGAGGACCGTGCGGATGGGTACATTGACCCCGACGCCGAGGGTATCGGTACCGCAGATGAGCTTCAGGTAACCCTTCTGGGCGAGCTTCTCGACCATGCGGCGATACTTCGGCAAGAGCCCCGCGTGATGCAGGCCCACCCCGTGGTGCACGAAGCGCTTGAGCTCTTTGCCCTGGGGACTGTCGAAACGAAAACCCGCGAGTTCGTCCTTGATGGCCCGCTTTTCTTCCTTCGAGAGGAAGTCGACGCTCATCAAGTTCTGCGCCTGCTCGGCCGCGCCCCGCTGGGTGAAGTGCACGATATAGACCGGCACGCGGCCACTCTCCAGCAGCTCCTCGATGGTCTCGTGGAGCGGCGACGTCCGATACTCGTAGTCGAGAGGCACGGGACGTTCAGCGCTCTTCACCAGGGCCGTGGGCCGACCGCCCCGGGCGGTGAGCGTCTCTTCGAAGAAGCTCGTATCGCCGAGGGTCGCGCTCATCAGCAAGAAGGTGCACTGAGGCAACGCGAGCAGCGGCACTTGCCACGCAACGCCGCGGTCGCGGTCGGCGTAATAGTGAAACTCGTCCATCACCACGTGGGCGACATCGGTCCGTTCCCCCTGGCGCAGGGCGAGGTGGGAGAGGATCTCGGCGGTGCAGCAGATGATTGGCGCATCGGTATTGACGCTCGCGTCCCCGGTCATCATGCCGACGTGGTCCGGTCCGAAGACCCGGCACAGGTCGAAGAACTTTTCGCTGACCAGGGCCTTGATCGGCGCCGTGTAGAAGGAGACCTCGCCGCGGGCGAGGGAACGGTAGTGCGCCGCGAGAGCGACGAGGGACTTTCCGCTGCCGGTGGGAGTCGCGAGGATGACGTGGTTGCCGGAGAAGATCTCGAGGATGGCCTCTTCCTGAGCAGCATAGAGTTCGAGACCAATCTCGGATGCGTAGTCGATGAAGCCATCGAGCAGCGCATCGGCGGTGACGTCGTCTTTCGGCGGAAGCCGGTCGAGCAGTGGAAAACTCATCGGGGGCGGAGGGTAGCGCGACTCGCACACGACCTGTGAGCAGCACGACGCGTTCTGCTTCTTCATACATACGAGAAGATTCCAGACAAACAGGCCTCAAAGCGTGATTCGCAGAGCCTCATTCGGACAACGCCATTGACGGTGGAGGGGCATCCGTTCTGAAGTGCAGGCTGCGAAGTGTCATTCGCACTACGAAGGGGACTCAAATGACCTGGCTCCGAAGCTCGGCAGCGCTCGCTGCGATGTTCTTCCTGGGATGCACCATGCACGCGACGACCGGTCCAACCGACCCGCCGCCGCAACAGCAGACGGTCGTCGTCCAGGACCCCGGCCCCACCGCGGGGACCGAAGTGGCTGTCCAGGAGCCGGCGCCCGTGGTCGTGGTCCAGCAGCCGGCCCCGGCGCCGGCCGCCGCTGCCCCCGCCGCACCGGCCGCACCGGCCGCAAACTCGGCGGACGCCCAGCGAGCAGCAGCCGCCCAGCGACGCGCCGAGCGCGAAGCCGCCCAACAAGCAGCCCGAGAGGCGCGGGACGCGGCCGCCGCCGAGAGGCGTG
>JAFDCW010000754.1 GCA_019312705.1 Deltaproteobacteria bacterium | reverse complement strand
GGGGGCTACGAGTTACACCCCATGACGTTTTGGCTCCGTAGGCACGCCCGGGCGCCCCTCGGACGGTCGCCCCCTCTCGTTCGACGATTGTCCTAGTAAGGGGATGGTCGATCCTGGCACCCTCGGCGAGCCGATGTTCCAAGGCCCGTTCGACTTCGATCAAAGCTGTGACCCACCTCTCGAGTTGGTGGATGTGCAGCCGACGGGGGATCACCCTCTGCCCGCGTCCTTGGTCGACCGGGTCGCGATCTACACGCCCCACGACGGCGGCGCGATCCCGAATCGCTACCGCTATGACGCCAACGGCAAACCCCGGATCGACCCCTCGACGCTACTGCGTCACTACGTCTCCGCCCGGGACTGGGGCGCCAACTCCGTTGCGGAGCACTTGTCGTCGGCCCTCGGAGTTCGTCGGTACGCGCGGTGTCGGATCGCCCGGGTGTTGCTCGACTTCAACCGCTTTCCCGGGAGCACGCCCCCCGGCAATGACGACCCCCTCGAGGCGCTCGCGATCGGACGTCTCTACGCCCATGCGTTGAATCACGACGTGAAGACCGAGCTCCTCGAAAACTACTACGACGCGATCTCCCGGGTCATGGAAGGGGTCCTCGCCAAGAGCCTCATCGGCATCTCCATCCATACCTACGACGAGAAACACGCCAGCAAGACCAAGCGGGCCGACCTGAGCCTCATCAGCCTGCCGCTGAGCTACCAGCGCGAGTCCCGGCTCACCTATGGCGTCTTCGACCCGATGTATCCGGACCACCTCGCCGAGTCGACGTGCAGCCGCGTCCTCCGCGACCGGGTCAGCCTGAACCTCGAGCGCTCGGGTTTCCGGGTCACCCACAACCACCCCTATCCAGTGCCCGACGGCAGCATCGAGATGCGCGCCCAGGTCTGGCACTTCTTTCATTTCGTCCGCGGCCGATTCGAAGAGGACCACCCTGGTACCAAGGGCGTGCCGGCCTACGAGGCCGTCTGGACCATGCTCCTCGATACGAACCTCCGCCTCGGCGACGCCGACGCCCTGCGCAGCTTCGTGCACCGCTTTCGCCTCGTCGGTGGCGGCCGCCGGGCCGAGTATCAGGACTCCCTCGAGGCCTACCGCCGCGTCCAGCGTTACGTGAACGAGAGCACCGTGGTCACGGACTTCCGCCGGTCCCCGGAGCGACCGAGCTCGTTGGGCATCGAGATCCGCAAAGACCTGCTCTGCACCTTCGACCCCGAGACGGGTTTCCCCGAGCGCCCGAACGAAGCCCAGCGTCGGACCGCCCAGCGCATCGCCAAGGCCATCGGCGAGGCCATTGCTACCTACTTCGACACGGACCGACCGGTCCACGAACAGACCACCCGCGAGCTGTCGCTGCCGCCCATCGCCGGCCCGGTCGACCTCGCCTGAACCGGCGCGCGCGCTCTAGACCACCTCCTCGCCCGTCGGGATCCTCCGCCAAAACGCGCCGAGGCTGAGTCCGGCGAGGATGTGCCAGATGCCCCACCAGGCGGCCACGACCGCGATGCCGCCGATTCCGTCGAGGAAGTCGAAGGCCAGGATGAGGGCGAGGCCGGAGTTCTGGATGCCGACTTCGATGGCGACGGCTCGGCGGTCTGGGGCGGGGAGGGCTGCGGCCCGGGCGGCGCCCCAACCCGTGAAGAGTGCGACCGCGTTCATGACCAATACGGGCATGAAGACCAGGCCGATGAAGCGGAGGAAGTAGTCGAGATTTGCGTGGAAGGCCGCGAAGACGAACGCGGCAAAGAAGAGCATGCTCGCGACCTGGAAGGGTTTGCGCAGGCGGGCCGCGACGCGGGGGTAGTGGGCGGCGGTCATCATGCCGAGGAAGATCGGGACGCCGAGCAGCAGCGCGATGGTCCCGAGCATCGAGACCGGGTCGAGGGCCACGTCGCTGACCATCGCCTTGGTGTCGCTGGCGAGGGACCCCCAGAAGACGAAGTTGAGGGGCGTCATCACCACCGCCGCGAGGGTGGATACGGCCGTCATGCCGACCGAGGTCGTGGTCCGGCCCCGGGCGAAGTGGGTGATGAAGTTCGAGACGTTGCCCCCGGGGCACGAGGCGACGAGGATCATGCCGAGGGCGATGCTCGGGGTCGGCGCGAGCAATCGCGAGAGGCCGAAGGCGACGGCGGGCAGCACGAAGAACTGAGCGACCAGGCCGACCGCCGGAGCTATCGGTCGTCGGGCGAGCTCACGAAAGTCCTTCGCCGACAGGTCGAGGGCTACCCCGAACATGATCAGCCCGAGGATGACATTCAGGACCATGAGGCCCTTCGAATCGAAGCTCAGCTGGACCTGATCGATGGGATGCACGGGGGGATGTTAACCAGATCAGGTCCCTACGCCGCTACGGTGTCCCATTTTTTCTCACTTTGCCTGACACACTCCGCCGCCGCGGCGGCTCTCGTTAGTTGTCCCCCCAACCGCGCTGACGACTCCCCGGTCAGCCCGCCCACCTGTGAGGCATTTCGTGAGCAGATTCTGGATTTCGACGGGTTTCGCGGCTGCGCTCATCTCCCTCGCTGCCTGCGGCGGTGCGGCCGCAGCGCCGGGAACGGCCGCCGCGGACCTCGAACTGCCCCGGGCACCGGAGCTCAACGGTGAGGAAGCTCATCAGTTCGTCGCCTACGGCGCCGTCCTTCTCGACGTCACCCCCCGGAGCCGCACGGGAGAATCCGCGATCCCAGGCAGCACCAATATCCCGATGCAGGAGCTGCGCGCCCGCATCGCCGAGCTTCCCCGGAACAGCTCCATCGTCGTTTACTGCCTGACCGGCCGGGACACCGCCCGCGCCGCGGCTGTCCTCATCTCGGAGGGCTATGACGCCCACGAGCTCGGCGCACGGGCCCGGTGGGATGTCACCAGCGAAGCGACGGCGAGTCGGTAGTCACGGGACTGTTCGCTTGCACCACGGCCGCTTCGGCCGGGGCGGCGCTCAAGCCCGAGCGATCCCTCTCCGTGAGATTCGGTCGAAGCGGGCGACGAGGGCGACG
>JAFDCW010000753.1 GCA_019312705.1 Deltaproteobacteria bacterium | reverse complement strand
AGGTAGCGCTCGTAGTTGCGCGCCGCCTCGACCGCGTTGCCCTGGCCCGCGTAGACCCGCGCGATGTTGTAGAGGATGGCGTTGGCCGGGTCGATAGCGTAGGCGCGCTGAAACTCGGCGAGGGCTGCGTCGTAGTTCTCTTCGTTGAACCGCTCGATCGCTCGCCGAAAATGCGCCCGAGCATCTTGGTCTTGGTTGGCATCCCGACCGGCGTTCGGGGTGGCATCTTGGGCCGCCGCGGCCGAGACGCCGAAGGCGGCCATGGCCAAGACCAGGCACGCGGCGAGGGAGGGGATGAGGTTCACTGGGCGTAAGGGTCGGGGAGAAGCCCAGCCTCTTCGGCTGCGCTGTGCATCGACGGAGTCATCGTCGAAGGGGACATCATGGATGAGGACGTCATGGATGAGGACGTCATGGTAGCGCGAATCATCGCGGGTCGCCCGTCCGGGCGGCCTTCGATGGGGGGCTCCGGCACTTGCGCATCTTGCATATCGGTCGATGCTTCGGTTGCCTCGTTTTCGTTGTTGTCATCCGCGGAAACTGGGGCCTCCGGCCCTTGGACGGCCGGATCTGGCGCTTCGCCCACGGGCTCCAGTTCCACGGGAGTCGCCGGGCCCTGGACCTCCCCATCGCCGGCGACCACTAGAATGGCCGCGGCCACGACGGCCGCAACCAGCGCGGCGAGGCTCGTCGTGCCGATCCACGGCGGCAGCCGTCGGGGGGCGAGCATCGCAGCGTCGCTGGGGTGGTCCGACGTGCTGTCTCGCGCGTCCTCGGGCGCCGACGCGCTTTGCTCGAGGGCATCGGGATCAGACACTGGGCCCGCGTCATCGTCCGAATCTTCCCTCGCCTCGCCGGCGCCGTCGCCGGCTTCTGCCCCCTGCGCCTCGGCCGGGACACGGTCCGACGCCGGCCCCTCGACCTCGTCGGTGGGGGCAACTTCGAACTCCTCCGTCGGTAGGTCCCTCGAGTTGCTCCCGGAATATGCGGCGCTGGCCTCAATGACCGGGGCGGGGACTTTCCCGCGAGGCGCGAAGGCCGTGGTCTCGCCGTCATCCGGAGCCGCCGGCGCGACCCCCGGGCTCGTTCGCGGCCGGGGCCGATCAGACTCGTAGTCCGCGGTCGCTCGCCGAAGCTTGCCTCCGGCTCCGCGAGTGCCCGCGTAGGGCTCGAGAGCGTCGCTCAGCGCCCGGGCGCTCGCGAAGCGCTCCTCGGCGTTTCGGTGAAAGGCCCGCTCGACGACCTCCGCCAAGCGCGGGTCGATATCTCGACGACGATGCTTGAGGGGAAGGTGCTCCCCGGTTCCGATCTTGATGAAGAGCGCCCCAGTCGTTTCGGCGATGAAGGGCAGACGCCCGGTCAGGGCCTCGTAGAGGATCACGCCGAGGGCGTACACGTCGGCGCGCCCGTCGACCTCGAGGCCCGACGCCTGCTCCGGAGACATGTAGTAGGGCGTACCGATGATCGTGCCTTCGGTGGTCAGCCGTGACACCGGGCCCCCATCCTTGGCGTCGCTGAAGCGGGAGATCCCGAAGTCGATAATCTTGACCTGCTCTCGCCCACCGGGGCCCGCCATCACCAGGATGTTCTCGGGCTTCAGATCACGGTGCACGATGCCCGCGCCGTGGGCCGCGGACATTCCTTCACAGACCTGCCGAACGATCCGGATCGTACGGCTCACCTCGAGGGGGGCGTCTCGCTCGATGACGTCGAGGAGCGCCACGCCGTCGATGAGCTCCATGAGGAGATAGGGGGTGCCGTCGTCGAGCATGCCCGCGTCGAGGGTCTCGACGACATAGGGAGAGTTGAGGCGGCCGGCGACCGACGCCTCCCGAAGCAAGCGCTCGACGTAGCGCCGGTTGAGCGCCTGAGACTGATGCAGGACCTTGAGTGCCCGGCGATGCTTGGTGAGCCGGTGCTCGACTTCGTAGACCGCCCCCATGCCTCCGCCGGCGATCTTGCGGATCACCTCGAGCTTGCCGGCGACCAGGTCCCCTTTCTGTAGCTCGCCGGCCATCGGGGCAATTGTAGTCCGCCGCGGCGGTCGGCGTCACTTCCCCGGCAATGTCCGGACCCGGACGGCCCCGAGGGCCGCTAGCACCACCAATAAACGGTGGGCCCGGGAGGCCTCGCCGGCGTGGCGCTCGAGTGCTTCGAGGGTCCGCGGCTGGGACAGAGCAAAGATAACGGCGGAGAACCGACTCGGCATCATGGGCAGATCGGTGCGCCCCGGGACCTTCTCGACGCCGCGCGCCCGGGCCGCATCGAGGATCTGCTTCGACAGACCCCGTTCGACGCGGACCGCGGCGCCGTCCTCCAATATCGACCAGCTCTCGAGGCCCAGGTTGAAGCTGCTCTCTGGGCCCGCCGCGTTCCGATAGAAGGAGACGGTGCCCGCGTCCCAGGCGAATACGCTGAGCAGCTGGTCTCGCACCTTGTTGGCGATATGACGGACGAGGAGGAGCGGTTCGACGAGGCCGAGGCCGATCAGCGTATCGCCGAGGCGCCCTTCGAAGCGCGGCAGGACCGCCAGGACGAGGTCGAGCTCGTCGCGATCGATGACCCCGGCGGTGACCAGGTATTCCCCGAGGAGCTCGCTGGCCTGGTTCGAGGTCACGTAAACCGGTTGCCCGTCCGCCACGTAGACCTCCTTGCGAACGTCGCCATGCTCGCAGAGGTAGAGCCCGGTCTCCTGCTCGAGGAAGGACCGTGTGAGCACGTGCAACATGCCGAAGCTAGGGCTCAGGGAAAAGCTCTCGCTGGTAGCGGCGAGGCCCGTACTCTCCTGGTGGGTCGGTGTCCGGGTCGACGGGGGTAAGTGCCGCGCCAGCTCCCTCCGCGCGGAGAGCGGCAAGGCAGTATCGTCGTCCTTGACGACCACGGTCGTGGGACCAAAGCGCCCCTGGACGATGCCACGGACCACCTCGGCGTAGGGCATGGGTCCGTGACTCTCGCCGGCGGCCTCGATGACGTAGCTCGGCCCCACGGCCAGCGGGTCCGGCGTGACGGGGCGCTTCCCGCGTTCGGGCCCCATCGCAGGGGTGATGAGTTCGGCCAGGATGGGATCGATGCTCGGGTCACTCTCCTCGACGGTCGCCGCGAGGGACGTGCGGTCGTAGGCACCGGTCGCCGCCTCGCCTGAGTCGATGACCTCGGTGACGAATGCGCCGAGGTCGTCGATATACCCGTCTCGGGAACCGATGGCGAAGGGCAACAACTGCTCCCGGAGGGCCTTCGCGGAGCCGGTGCGCTCCTCGGGGTCCGAGTCGAGGGCTTGACGGAGCGCCGAGACCAGGCCCCGGGGCAGGCCGAGGGCCGCGCGATCGAAACGCGACAAATCGCAGTCGCGAATCGCGAGGAGGATGGCGAGCTCAGTGCCGCCGGTGAAGAGAGGCTGCCCCATGAGCAGCTCCACGGCGACGACCGCCGCCGCGAAGACGTCGGCGCGCTGGTCGACGGTCGCCCCGGCGACCTGCTCGGGGGCCAAATAACCGAGCTTGCCTTTGGCGCGCATGGAGCGGCGGCCGATGGGCCGTTGGTTTTGGCGAACGAGGGGCCTCGCAATGCCGAGATCACCGAGCTTCACGTCTCCATGAACCGAAAGGAAGACATTGGAAGGGCTGACGTCGCGATGCACCGCGAGCAGGGGATTGCCATCGGTGTCGCGAACCGCGTGCACCGCCTCGACCCCGGCGAGGATCTCCGTCGCGACGTAGACGGCGAGGGGCACGGCGAGGCGCCGGCGGTTGCGGACCAACCAACGGCCGAGCTGCCAGAGGTCGACGCCGAACACGTACTCGAGGACGATGAAGGGCACCCCGTCGTCCTCGCCCCGGTCGAGGACCTCCACGACGTTCGGACTGTCGATGAGCAGGCCGAGGCGCGACTCCTCTTCGAACATCTCGCGATACTCGGGGTCGTCGAGCAGCCGATTCAGGAGCCGCTTGATCACCACCGCTCGGTCATCGCCGGCGGCCTGGGGCATCTGGGCGCGGAAGACCTCACTCATGCCGCCGACCGCGATGCGATGCATCGGCTCATACCCTC
>JAFDCW010000752.1 GCA_019312705.1 Deltaproteobacteria bacterium | reverse complement strand
CTCGTGGGACCGGGGGGGCCGGGGTGTCGCCAGGGGAGGTCCCCGTCTGAGTGCTCCCCGTCTGAGTGCCGCCGGTGGTCGGGGTCACCACCCCGCGGGCTGGGGGAGGTCCCTCCGTGCCCCCACAGCCGACGAGCTCCATGGCGAGCCCCGTGAGCCCCGTGAGCCCCGAGAGCATCACGAGGGTCGAGAAGGCCGCGGCCGTTCGAGGCATTTTCGCCATCCCCTGCATCTACCCGGCCCTTCCTCCGCTCACAATGCTTGCCACAACGCTTGCCAGAAAGTTGCCCCTTTCTGCTCCAACGTTCTATCCGAAAGGTATGCGACGAGGACTGTTCATTTGGGGGCTCCTGGGGATGGCGCTCATCGCCTCGGCAGCTGCGGCACGTCCGCCCCACATCGAGCGCAACGCCGCCGAGACCCCGGCGCCGCCACCAAAGGACGGAGATCTCCGCCCGGGCGGCGCAGATGGGCCCAAGGACTCGGCCCAGCCCAAGTCTCGCCGCGAACGCGAGCGTTTCCGGGGCCAGGGCGCTCGGGACCTGCCCTCCAACAGCCGCTCCGTCGGCCTGCCTTTCGCCGGCCGCCTGCGCCGCGGCGTCCAGGTCGTCCAGTCCGACTACCTTCGTTACACCGGTGAGTACGCGGCCTATGGCAACTTCTGGGGGACCTGGGAGCTCGTCCAGCTCGTCGAGCGCGCCGCCTACCGAGTCCACCAGCGCGTGCCCGGCGCCAAGCTCTCGATAGGTGAGCTCTCGAAGGCCAGCGGCGGCGACATCGACGGCCACGCCTCCCACGAGGCGGGCCGCGACGTGGATATCTCGTTCTACATGCTCGACGGCCGCGGCGAGCCGGTCGAGCCCTGGGCCTTCGCCAACATCCGGGACGACGGCACCGCGCTACCCCCCAATGAGGGCATGCGCTTCGACGATCGCCGGAACTACGAGCTCGTCCAGAAGCTGCTGACCGACGGCGACGCCCGGGTCCAGTACATCTTCGTCGGTCGCGGCATCAAGCGCCGCATCCTCGCCGAGGCCCGCCGTCAGGGGGCCCGGGCTACGGTCATCGATCGCATGGAGGCGTCGATGGTCCAGCCCGCCGGCGGCCATCCCCACCGCAATCACTTTCACGTGCGAATCTACTGTGCCCCGGCTGACCGGCCGTCCTGCGAGGACCGGGCGCCCTTCCACGCTTGGTATCCGGGGACGCCGCCGGACGAGCGGCTATCCCTCTTGGTGAACCCCGTCGCCGGGGGCCGCGATGCAATCTCGCGTCGCCATCCGTAACGCCGCCTTGAATCGGGTGGCCTTTGAGGTCAGGGTCCCGTCGATGGGGGACCGTGCACCGAGCGATGCGTTGGAGATATGCGCCCGAGCTGCGCTGATTTCCGTCGCTGCGGTTCTCGTGATCGGCCTCTTTGCCCCGGCCATGGCCCTCGGCCAAGCCGACGTCGCGAGCCGACCCCTCAGCAGCGCCGAACGCGCGCGCTTGGCCCAGGGGCGCCTCGTTACGCGCCCGACGACCCAGAGCCGGGGCTCCCTCCACCTCGTCGGCGGCGTCAGCTACCAGGTCATCAACGCCTCCCCCGATGCCGTTTGGGCTGCGATGGGCGAGCCCCGGCAGTGGCGCCGCATGTTGCCCCAGGTCACCGAGAGCCGGCAGGTCGCGGGCGAGGGCTCCGAGCGCACCATCTACCTGCGCCAGTCCCAGGGCCCAATCAGCAAGAGCTACTACCTCCGGGCGACCTACGAAGAGAGCCGGCGCGAGCTGACCTTCGTCCTCGACACCAACCGCCCCCACGACCTGCGCGCAGCTTGGGGCTTCATGTCGGTCCACCAGTACGGCGACGGGCGGTCTCTGCTCTCGTACGGCGCGATGGTCGACATCGGCGACGGCCTGCTCGCCTCGATGATCCGCGGCACCATGCACGAGTGGCTGCTTCGCGTGCCGTCGACGATCAAGCGCTACGTTGAGAGCGCAATAAGAAGGCGGCACGCGGTGCGGCCCGAGGCGTGAGCGCGACGCAGTCGCGCCGAGGCGACCGGCCGCACCGCGTGTCGCCGGTAGTGCCGTCCCGGCGCCGACGCAACGGCTACGCCGTCAATCGGTAACAAGAAGGCGCCGCGCCGCGCCGCACCCTATCAGAGCTTCTGTTTGATCCCATCGGTCTCGCCGATGGATGCCGCCCGCAGCAGGGTGCGCCAGAGCTTGTCGAGGCCGTCGCGCTTCACCCCGCTCACCCCGTGGACCGGGCGGCCGATGGCCTTCGTGACGGCCTGGACCGCGAGCTTCTGCTCGTTCTTGGGCAGCTTGTCGAGTTTGGTGGCGACGAGGATCGACCGCAGCTTGATGTGGTTGAGGAACTCGAGCAGCTCGCGGTCGTCCCGCTCGAAGCCGCGCCGGACGTCGACGATGCACACGACGGCGCGCAGGCCCGGCCGCGTGACGAGGAACTTCTCGATGAGCTCGCCCCAAGCTTTGCGCTCGGTCTTCGACCGTCGGGCGTAGCCGTAGCCGGGCAGGTCGACGAAATCGATGGTTGCCTCGGGTTCGAGGGTCTCGATGCGAAAGAGGTTCAGGGCCCGCGTGCACCCCGGCTTGCCGCTGGTGCGCACGAGCTTCTTCCGCTCGAGGAGGCCGTTCATCAGGGTCGACTTGCCGACGTTGCTGCGCCCGGCGAACGCGATCTCCGCAAACACGGGGGCCGGCAGGCCGGTCACGATGTCGGCTGAGGCGAGGAAGGTTGCGTCGCGGATCTTCACGGTGCCGGGGTGTAGCACGGCCCTAACAAGAAGGCGCCCCGAGGCCCGGCCCGAGGCGAAAGCGCGACGAAGTCGTGCGTAGCCGACAGGCCGGGCGTCGGGGCGCCGGTAGTGCTGGGCCCTAACAAGAAGGGTAACCGTTCACGTCCCCGAGAATCCGGGTCATCTCGATCACTTGGAGAGGGGGGATCGACAGACGAATCTTGGTGTGATCACCTCCAGGCGTGGATGGGGGGACAGAGTCTGC
>JAFDCW010000106.1 GCA_019312705.1 Deltaproteobacteria bacterium | reverse complement strand
CGGCTTCCGCGGGGAGTTTCTGACCAGCACCCGTGGAACGGGCCTTCTCAATACCCTCTTCGATGGATGGATCCCCTGGGCCGGCCCGATGATTCGCCGGAAGAACGGCGCCATCGTCGCAGACCGGACGGGCAGGGCGACCCCCTACTCGGTCTTCAACCTCCAGCCCCGGGGCATCATGATCATTGCCCCCGGGGAGCAGGTCTACGAGGGCATGGTCATCGGCGAGCACAATCGCGAAAACGACCTCGACGTGAACGTATGCCGCGAGAAGAAGCTCACCAACGTCCGCGCCGCCGGCAAGGATGAGAACATCGCCATTGCGCCGCCTCGGAGGCTCACCATCGAGACGGCCCTCGAGTTCATCGATCTGGATGAGCTGGTCGAACTGACCCCCGCCGCGATTCGTGTGCGCAAAAAGACCCTCGCCGGCAACGTTCGGCCAAAGCGTCGCATGGACGCCCTCGCCGCGACCGAGGGCTGACGCCGCAACGAGAGGGGAGGGGCCAAGCCGTGAGTTCATTCCTCGGGCAGCTGCTTTCGGCCCCCCTCGTCACCGACGTCGACACCAACGCCAAGGCCAGCGACGTGCCGGACGTGGAGGCTTGGTGGCGTGTGCACCGCGCCCTCGCCGAGCGACATGCATCCTCTGGTGACCTCGCCCTCTGGGCGGGGTTCGCGGCGAACCGCCCGGCGTGGGCGTTTCTGTCGGGGTACCAAGCGGCGCTGGGTGCCCTCTTGCCGAGCCTTGCGCCGGATCGCCGCGCGGCCTTGGCCGTTACCGAGGACGCGGGCAATCATCCCCGAGCCATCACGACCGAGCTCACAGGGGATGCGGCGCCATTCGTCCTCGCCGGCGAAAAGAGCTTCGTCACCCTCGGGCCTTCCGCGCACGTACTGCTCGTCCTGGCGACGCGAGGTATCGGTGATGACGGCCGGCCGCGCCTCGTCCTGGTCCAAGTGCCCCGGGACGCCATCGGCGTGCGCGTCGAGACCCTGCCGCCTCTGCCCTTCATCGCGGAGGTTCCCCACGGACGCGCGGTCTTCGACGGGGTTGCCGTCGCGTCCGATGCGGTGCTTCCCGGGGACGGCTACGCCGACTACTCGAAGCCCTTCCGAACAATCGAAGACGCCCACGTGCACGGCGCCCTGGTCGCCTACTTCGCGCGCCTTGCCCGCCGGCACCGGGCGCCAGCCGTGGTGCTCGCCGAGCTCGCGGCCCTGGCGCAGGAGCTTCACGGCCTATGTGCAGCCGACCCGATGGACCCGGAGACCCACGTACTCCTCGGGGTAGCCATCGGGCGCGTCGCGCGGGTCGCCGAAGATGAGCGCCTTTGGAATGTCGTCGATGACGCGACGCGATCGCTCTGGATTCGCGACCGCCCCATTCTCGGAGTCGCCGCGGGGGCGAGGTCGAAGCGCCTCGACCTCGCCCTGCTCGCCATCGGGGCGAGAGCCTGGGTGATCGACCCCTGATTGTTGGCGCTTGGTCGTGTCTCTGGGGGCCGACCTGCGCGGCCCCCGACCATCCCCTATAGTCAAACGTGGCACTTGGCTTCGGGGAGAGCGGTCACCACGCGGTGGCGCGGCTTTCTGATCTTTTTTCTCGCACCTCCGACGAGGGAGCGTGTCTGGCTCTCGTCGAAGGGCCCCGAGGCGTCGGCAAGAACGCCGTCCTCGACCGGTTTGCCGACGAAGCCCGGCGCGACGGCGCCCTGGTCATCGATACGGCCGTTCGCGTCGAGGAGCCCTTCTCACCCCTCGATGGCATGCTCATCGATGCCCTCGCCATCGTCGGCGATGTGCCCCCCGGGGCCTCCCTCGGCTGTTCCCTCGGCTGCCACGAATTCTTCTTTCAGCATCCGGGGGGCCTCGGCGCCGACCCCGAACGCGCCCTCGAGGCTCGCCGCGCTCACCTCGCCGCGGTTCGCCGTCTTTTCGGTGCCCTCGGCCGCCTGGCGCCGACCGTCGTCCTCGTTCGGAACTTCGATGCGGCGTCCGCCGACGTGCGTGCGTTCATCGAGCATCTGGTGGCCGATGACGGTCTCGCCGGCCCCATCCCCCGGCTCTTGGTGGTCGGGGTCACCTCGGATGCCGGCGCCCTCGGGCCCCTCGCGTCGCATGCCAGGGTTGCCCGGGTGGTCCTCGCTGGCCTCGACGAGGACGCCCTCCGGGAGATGCTCTCGCGGCCCGAGGTCGTCGCCAGGATCTTGGCCCGGACCGGCGGTCGCCCCGACGCCGTGGACCGGCTTCTAGCAGCCGAGCTTCCATCCGCCGAACGCCTACTGACGGAGCGGCGCGGGCGCTTGTCGGTTGCGGCGCGCGGCGCCTTCGATGCCCTCGCGATGCTGGCGGAGCCCACGAGCGTCGTGGACCTCGCGCAGATTGCGGAAGTAACGGTCACCGGCCTCGTCGTCGAGGAGCTGGTCGCCGGCGCCCTCGCGGTCCCGGTGGAGGGTCAGGCCGGGGAGCTCCGTCTCACTGACCTGGCTGACTCCCGTCGTGGTGGGGACCTGCTCTCCGACGAGCGCCGCCTGCTTCTCGGTGTCCGGATAGCTGAGCTCTTGGCGAGCCGACGCCGCTACGACGCGGCGTCGCGCCACGCCGTCGCTGCGGGACGATCCGAGCTCGCGGTGCGGTTCGCGGCCGAAGCGGCGTCCCTCTTCTCGGCCCGCCATGCCCACGGACAAGCCGCGGCTCTCCTCGACGAGATCAGAACTGGCGTCGGAAGCGAGCTTGGCGCGTCTCTCGACGCGCCCCTCGCCGACGCCCTCCTGTCCGCCGGTCAGCTCGAGGCGGCCATCGCCCCGGCCCGGCGGGCCTGGCTCTCGGCAGCGAGTGACCCTGCCGCGGGTCGCCGCTTGGCCCGCGCTCTCGTCCTCGCCGGGCGCCTCGAAGAGGCGGAGGTCGTATTGGTGGGGTCCGAAGACGCGGCCGCCGCCGCCGGCGATCCGCAGGCCGGCCTCTCTCTCTCGGAGGCCCGCGCCGAGCTCTGCTATCAGTCGGGGCGCCTCGACGAAGCCGAGGAGCTCTCGGCCCGGCTGCTCGCAGATTCCGCCGCCCGCCTCGACGCCCACCAGACTTACTCGAAGGTGGCGCTGGCCCGCGGTCATCTCGCCGTCGCCGAGGAGCGGTACCGGGCCTACGAGCTCGCCGCGCGCTCGGTGGGCAGCCCCTCCCACGAGGCCCTCGCCGTCGGCGGCCTCGGCGTCGTGATGATCACCGCCGGCGACCTCCCGTTGGCCGAGCGTGCCCTGGTCCGCTGCGCCGCCCTGGCCGAGGGCGCCCAGGACCGGAAAGCCGAGGCCCTCGCCGCGCACAACCTCGCGGTTGTCGCCCACCTTCGCCACGACTACGCCAAGGCCCGCGATCGATATGAAGACGCCCTGCGCGTCCTGTCCCTCGTGGGGAACCGCACTTCGAGCGCTCGGGCGGCCTACAATCTCGGCGAACTCTACGAGAGCTTCGGCGCTTATCGTCGTGCCCGCACGATGTGCGACTACGGGGCGCAGGTCGGAGGCGCCGGGACCACTCCCCGGGCGATGGCCGAAGGGCTGCTTCTGCGCGGCCGCATCGCCCTCGCCGAGGGCGAGTGGGTCGAGGCCCGGACCGCCCTCGAAGCCGCGCACCGGGTCTTGGCGTCCCTCGACCCTCTTCGCGGCGCGGCTGCGGCCTCTGGCCTGACTCGGGTCCTTCTGCGAGAGGGACGCCCGGAAGATGCGGCCCGGATTCTCGCTGCGATTCACCCGGGCGTCGACGAGGCCCGCCTCGCCGACATTGCCCTGGCCCGGGCCGAACTCGCCGAGTGCCTCGGGGACGATCCCGTCGGCGCCGCCCGGGCGGCCGTCGCGGCGGCCGCGGCCGCCGATGAGGAGCGAGTCTACCTCGACGCCCAGGTCGGTCTCGGCCGAGCCCTCTTCGCAGCGGGCCGAGGCGCTGAAGCTCGGCAAGCCCTCGGCGAGGCGGCCACGACCGAGGCCGCGCTCCGCTTGCGCGTCCCCGCGGACCTCCTGGTGGAGTGGGAGGACCGCCCCATTCGTCGCGAGATGCTGCGGCTCTCGGCTTCTGGAGGAGCCTTGGCCCTCGTCACGACACCGCGACGACCCCACGGCCCGCATCGGGGCATCGTCGGTGCCTCGGCGGTCATGGAGAAAGTTCGTTCCGTGATCGACCGCGTCGGTCCGAGCGATTGCAACGTGCTGATCCGCGGCGAGAGCGGTACCGGCAAGGAGCTCGTCGCCCGGGCCCTGCACGGGGCTTCTCAAAGGAGCGAGGGCCCGTTGGTCGCGGTCAACTGCGCCGCCATCGTCGAGTCGCTGCTCTTGAGTGAGCTCTTCGGTCACGAACGGGGGGCGTTCACCGGAGCCCACGGGCGTCAGATCGGGCGCTTCGAGCAAGCGCGGGGGGGCACGCTCTTCCTGGACGAGGTGGGCGACGTATCCCCCGCCGTCCAGGCCGCCCTCCTCCGGGTGCTCTCCGAGCGCTCCTTCGAACGCGTTGGCGGTCGCGAAACGATCCGCACGGACGTGCGGTTGATCGCGGCCACCAATCGCGATCTCGAGGCCATGGTGGACGACGGCACCTTCCGGCAGGACCTCTACTACCGCCTCAACGAGCTCAGCATGCACCTCCCGCCGCTTCGGGCGCGGGCCGGGGACGTGCCGGTCCTCGCCGAGCACATCTTGAGGCGCATTGCCGATGACCATGGCGGTGAGCCCAAGGTGTTGAGTCCCGAGGCCCTCTCCGCCCTCGGCCGGTGCCCGTGGCCCGGCAATGTCCGGCAGCTCGAGAACGCTCTCCGCGGGGCGACGGTCCTCGCCGATGGAGGGACCATCGAGGTCGGGGATCTCGATGCCCACCAGATCGCCCCGAGTCCTTCCGGGGAGGGCGACGCAATGGTCCTCTCCGGCTCCGGGGCCGGCGACGAGATGGGCCTCTGCTACGCGCGCCTCAAGGGCGGGGGTATCAGCCTCCGAGACCTGAAAAAAGAGATCGAGCGAGATCTCGTCCAGCGCGCCCTCGCCGAATGCGATGGAAACATCTCCCGGGCGGCTGGTCTTCTCGGTATGAAACGGCCCCGGCTTTCGCAGCTGGTCAAGGAGTACGGGCTCCGGTCTGCGATCTGTGGAAAGAGAGATGGCTCATGAGCGCACAGACGGTCCAACGGCGAAGGTCGTCATGTTTCCCGACCCTCGGGCTGATCGTGGGTTTGAGCCTCGCGCTCTTCGCGGGAGCCGCGTGCGGTGGGGAGCCCGACCCGTCCGGAGCAGATTACGGAGCGCTCCTCGAGTACCTGATTCCCGATCGCTTCATCCCCGAAGAAGTCTGGCAGACGGCCCCGGCGAGCTGCGGAGGCATCCTGTCCGACGACATGATTCGCATCGGCCATGCGGCCGGGGCCCCCGCCCTCGGGGTCGTTCTGGACGAGGTCGGTCGAGCGATCTGCGTCGACACCTGGGACGCTATCCACATCGAACTCAGCCGGATCAAAGGGGACCCATCTCCGGACCCCATGATGCCGATTGAGCTCCCGGCCGATGTTCCCGGGGCGGGAGACTGATCGCACGACCGAACTACCACCATACACGTGTAGTACCGCTAGACGATTGTTGCTACCTTGAGCCTCTTGCCGCTAGGGGCTGATCATGGGACGTGGTTCGACAGTTTGGTTTCTGATTGCAGCTCTCGTCGCCCTAGGAGCGGCGTGCAGCGATCCGACGGATCCGGTCGACAGCGGCGCCGATGGCGCGGTCGACGGAAGCACCGACTCGGCGACGGGTGACGGAAGCGCAGACTCGGGCACGGGCGACGGTGCAACGGACTCGGGCATGGAAGACGGCGCGACGGACTCGGGCACGGGCGACGGAAGCGCCGATTCGGGCACAGGCGACAGCGCCACGGACTCGGGCTTGGCCGACGGCGGCGGTACGGACGGTGGCGGCACCGACGGTGGCGGCATGGACGGCGGCGGCACGGACGGTGGCGGCACGGACGGCGGCGGCACGGACGGCGGCGGCACGGATGGCGGCGGCACGGACGGCGGCGGCACGGATGGCGGCGGCACGGATGGCGGCGGCACGGATGGCGGCGGCACGGACGGTGGCGGCGACGCCGGCGCTGACGGCAGCACCGACGCAGGCACCGACGCGGCGATGCCCGAGTGCACCATCGACACCGACTGCGATGACGGTTTCTCCTGCACCGCCGACGCTTGTGACGCGGCCGGTGCTTGCATCAACATGCCCGTCGACACGGGCTGCGGCGACGGCCTCTTCTGCAACGGCATCGAGGCGTGTGCGCCGGGCTCTGCTGCGGCGGACGCCACGACCGGTTGCGCGGCTGGGCCGGCGCCCGTTTGTGACGACTCGATCTCCTGCACCACGGACGTCTGTGACGATACCGCCGACACGTGCGTCAATACCGTGAGCGACGCCCTCTGCGACGACACGACGTTCTGCAATGGGGTCGAGCTCTGCGCACCGACGGACGCGGCTGCGGACGCGGCGACGGGCTGTGTGGCCGGAACGACGCCTGCCTGTGATGACGGAGTCACCTGCACGGTCGACTCCTGTGACGCGGCCTCCGATGCATGCGCGAGCGTCAATACCGACGCGCTTTGCGACAATACGCTCTTCTGCGACGGCACGGAGACCTGCGCGCCCACGAGCGCGAGCGCGGATGCTGCGGGTTGCATCGCGGGCACCGCGGTGGTCTGCGACGACACCTTCGCCTGCACCGATGACCTCTGCGATGACGTCTCCAACGCGTGCGAGTTCACGCCGGTGGACGTCAGCTGCGACGACGGCATGTACTGCAACGGCGTCGAGTTCTGTGACCCCTCGGCGGGCGGAGCGGACGTTCAGGGCTGCGCCATGGGCGCTGCCGTCACCTGCCCCGACGACGGCTTCACCTGCACCGTCGAGGCCTGCGACGAGATCATGGACGGCTGCGAAACCGGCATCGACCACATGTCCTGCGGCGCAGGCATGGTTTGCACCGCAGCGGGCGGCACGGCCCCGTCGGGGTGCGTGACCGGGAGCACTTGCACCGTCGATGCCGACTGTGATGACACCGACATGTGCAACGGCGCCGAGACCTGCGGCTCCGGCGGCGTCTGTCAGGGCGGTACGGCCCCAGACTGCGACGACGGAGTCGCCTGCACCGGGGATACCTGCGACGCGGTCATGGGCTGCCAGAATTTCCCCGACGATGCGGCTTGCGACAATGGTCTCTTCTGTGACGGCGTCGAGGTTTGCGACGCGGTCATGGACTGCCAGGCGGGCCCGGCTCTCGATTGCGATGACACCGTCACCTGCACTTTCGACGGCTGCTCCGAGGCGGCCGGCGGTTGCGTGAATACAATCGACGACGCGCTTTGTGACAACGGCACCTTCTGTGACGGCGTCGAGCTCTGTTCGCCGACCCTCGACTGCGAAGCGGGCACTCCCCCGGTCTGTGACGATACCTTCGCCTGCACCGACGACAGCTGCGACGCCGGCCTCGACGCGTGCCTGTTCACTCCCTTCGACGCCCGCTGCGATGACGCCGCCTACTGCAACGGCGTGGAAACGTGCGCCGTCGGCGCCGGCTGCCAGGGTGGCACCACCATCCTCTGCAACGACGGCATCGCCTGCTCGGACGACAGCTGCAATGAGGGATCCGACATGTGCGAGGCGATCTTCAACTCCGGTAACTGCGCCGGGGGCGAGGTATGCACGGCGGTGGGTTGCACGCCGGGCAGCGCTTGCACCGGGCCGACCGCCGGCCTCTGCGACGACGGCCTGCCCTGCAACGGCGCCGAGACATGCAGCAGTTCGACCAGCACCCCGGGGGTCTGCCAGGCCGGTACACCGCTCGTCTGCAACGACTTCAACTCGTGCACCATCGACAGCTGTTCGGATGCCGGCGGGGGTTGCACCACGACCCCCGGTGACGTCGACGTCGACGGCTTCGGGGATGACGCCTGCGGCGGCACCGACTGCAACGACGGCGACCCGCTGATCAATCCGGCAGCGTCCGAGATCTGCGACGGAGTCGACAACAACTGCGACGGACTCATCGATGGCGGCCTCGGCAGCGCGGGCGACATGTGCACGGCGGGTACCCAATGCTGCACCGGGAACTGCGGCTCGGGTATTTGCGTGGACGCCCCGGGCACTTGCCAGCTCATCCTCGACACCTGCACCGCCGATTCGGAGTGCTGCACCGGGCTGTGCAGTGCGTCGATCGACGGCGCTCTCCGCTGCCAAGTCCCTGGGGGCTGCGCCGTCGGCGGCACGGCCTGCATGACCGCGGCGGACTGCTGCTCCGGCGGCTGCGTCGGCGGCTTCTGCGACGACACGGCCACCTGCGGCGATGACGGTGACGCTTGCACGACGAGCGTTGAGTGCTGTAGCCACGACTGCAACGGCACCACCTGCGAAAGTGCCGGCGGCAGTTGCAACGTTGACGGCGAAAACTGCAACTCCGACGGCAACTGCTGCTCCGGCTTCTGCTTCCCCGATGGGAGCGGGGGCGGGCGCTGCTCGGGCCACGACACCTGTCGGGCCGAGGGGCAGATCTGTTCCACCAACGGCGACTGCTGCACCGGCGGTTGCGACTTCGCCGAACACTCGGCGGCGGGTGTCGGTCGCTGCCAGGTGATTGGCTCGTGCTCGACCTCCGGTGAGTCCTGCACCAGTGTGCGCGGCTGCTGCTCGGCGCTCTGCGTCGACGCGGGTAGCGGCGTCCACATCTGTGAGTTCCTCCCGGGCTGCCATCCCTTCGGTGAGATCTGCACCATGAACACCGATTGCTGCTCGGACGAGTGCGGAGCCCCCGAGGGCACGGCGGGCCTGCGCCGCTGTGTGAACCCGCCGGGTTGCGTCGACGCCGGTGAAATCTGCGGTCAGGGCGGCTCCAACAACTGCTGTGTGTTGAGGTCTGCGGGTTGCACTCCGACGGGCCTCGGCGTCAGCCGCTGCAACGATCAAGCGATGTGCATCATGGAAGGTGACCAGTGCGACTTCTCTGAGCAGTGCTGCCCGGACGCGTCCGGCGACCCGCTGAACTGCATCCTCGATGCCACAGGTGTGCGTCGTTGCTCGAGCCTCTGCATCCCCGACGGCAGCGGCCCCTGCACTGCCAACGCGGATTGCTGTGAGGGGCGCTGCCTCGACGG
>JAFDCW010000105.1 GCA_019312705.1 Deltaproteobacteria bacterium | reverse complement strand
TCCAGCTTGGCGATCAACTCCTCGATCTCCCTCCGCTCGTCGTCGTCGCTCGCCGCTCCCAGGACGCCCGTGAGCGCCCCGACGACCGCTTCGCGGTCGTCGTCATAG
Source organism: Deltaproteobacteria bacterium (assembly GCA_019312705.1). Next base: position 9,056 of record JAFDCW010000105.1, on the reverse strand, counting down.
CTTCGTTCGTCCACGTACTCGCCCCACTGCATGACGATGCCCGGAGTCCTCGGGTGCTCCGCGGCCCGTCGCCGTAGAATCGCCGCGCCGAGACCGACCTGCCCGATCTCGGCCTCGGCCTTCGCGTACCACCACCAGGCGCCGCCGGCCCAGTCGCTCTCCGGGTAGCGGGCAGCGAGCTCCCGCCAGATGTGGCGCGCCGTCCGGGGGTCCCGGCGCACGCGGTGGTAATACCTGCCCAATACGAAGAGCGCCTCAGCGCCGACGTCCGGGGTTTCGCTGGCCGCCCACGCGGCTTGCTCGAGCAGCGCTTCCCCTTCGTCCGGGGTGCCGCGGACCAGCAGGGCCTCGCCGAGCCGCAGGGTCTTTTCGGGATCGTTTGGCGCGGCTTCATGGGCGGCTCGGAGGGCGGGAACGGGGTCGACCGCGGACGTCGCCGCGACGAGTTCCGACACCCACTCTTCGCGCCCGTGGTAGCCCTGGATGCGGCCCACCTGAGTCCCGTCGGCGGTGAGCACGAGAGACGTAGGCAGGCCGAGGACGACGTATTGTTCCACGAGGGCGCGGTTGTCCTCGTCGTCGAAGTCGAAGGTCACGGCGATCATGTCTGCCGTGATGGACGCCCCTTCGGCGGTCGCGAGCACTTCGTCCTCGAGCTTCCGGCAGTAGCTGCACCACTCGGCGTCGAACTTCACGAAGACCCGGCGGTCCTCGGCGGCGGCCCGGTCGAGGGCCTGACGCATGGTGAGGTCCTGCCACTCGACCCCCTGGGCCTCGGCCACCTGCGGCTCGCCGTTTGACAGGGCGAGCCACGCCCCGAAGACCACAACCGCGAGGGCCAGAGCGGCAACCATGCTGCGCTTCATCTTCGCCATGGCGCGAAGGTTAGCCGCCGCGACCGCCCCAATGCTACTGGTCCTAGCGCTTGCCCCCGGGGAGGCCCGCCATACGGGTCACCAGGAAGTCCCAGACGGCCGCGATGCGCGGCACATGGCGGAGGGCCCGATGTCCGACGAGCCAGAGTTGTTGGGTGGCGAAGGGCGCGAGGGACGCCGTGAGCTCGGGACTGAGGCGTGCCCGGACCAGGCCGTGCACGCCTTCGTAAATCTCCGGAAGCACCACCAAGCCCAGCCCCCGCTCCGCGGCCTCGACCTGGGCGCCGATGCGGCTCGTGCGCAACCAGATCGAGTCTGGGTGGACCTGCTTTTCGAGCCATTCGGCGGTGCTGAAGTGAGCCAGGTCATGGTCCCATTGGATCCACCGGGCGTCGTCGAGGCTCGACAACGAGCCCAGCTCTTCGATGTACTCAGCCGATCCAAAGATGAAGTCGCGGCTCTCGCCTATCTTCACCGACACCAGATCTCCCCGGTCCGGACGAAAGGCCCGGAGAGCGATGTCCGCCTCGCGGCGAGTCAGGTCGGCGTAGGCGATGCTGCCCTCGAGCTCGAGACGCAGCCCCGGGTACTGCTCTCGGATTTCTCGGGTGATCGGTGCGAGGAAGTGCTCGGCGAGGCCCGGGGGGGCGGTAATGCGCACGGTGCCCTCGGGTTCGCGTTCGAAGCCGGCGACCTGCCGCACGAAGGCCTCGACGGCGCTCTCTACCGCTTCCGCGTGGGGCATGAGCTCTTCGAGGGCCACGGTCGCCACCAGGCCCGAGGGAGTGCGGTCGAAGAGTCGCGCGCTGATGGCCTCTTCGAGAGCCTCGAGGCGGCGGCTCACCGTTGACGCGTTCACCCCGAGCACCTCTCCGGCATCCTTCAAGTGCTTCTCTCGCGCCAGCGTGATGAGGATCCGGAGGTCGTCCCAACGCAAGTTGGCAAAGCTCTGCGGCTTCTGCTCCTTCTGCGGCTTCTGCTCCTTCGATCTTCCCACGAGCTCAGCCGCGGCCGGGGACCGTGCGCAGGGGTCGTCGGGTGATCTGCAGTAGCTCGCCGTGGGAAACCGTCTCCGGCTCCTCGGCGTCCGCGGCCTCGACGACGATCTCGAAGAGCCCGCAATCGAAGGGCGAACCGGGGGCCGCATCGCGGGGCACGAGTCGCTCCCGGAGTCCGCGGCGCGCGTGGTCGAGGGCGCGGAAATGGCAGTAGGGGTTGTTGCCGGGTCGGCCGAGGATTGAGTGGGCGGTGAAGGTGCACCCGCCGAGGCATGCGTCTCCGTACACACACTCGGCGCAGAACCCGTGCAGGTCGGCGCGGGTTCGGGCCCGGGCAAACGCGAGCACCGGGCTCTCGTCCCAGACCTTCGCGATCGATGATTCGCGTGTCGTGCCCCCGACGTACGCCGACGTTTGCAGCGAAGGGCACCCCTTGACCGCTCCGTCGGACTCGATGCCCATGACGAACCGGCCCGCCTGGCACCCGCCCCAGTGGTCCCCGTGTTCGGGGCGCTGAGAACGCAGTAGTCCTTCTTCGGGGCCGAAGTAGCCCAGGTTGTTTCCCGGCATCAGCAAGAGGCCTTCTGCAAGGCCGCGCTCCTTGACGGCGGCGATGCGCGGCACGAGGTCCAGAAAGTCGTAGGGCTGGAGCAGCATCTCGGTGCGGTCCGCGGCTCGGCCGAGGGGGGAGGTGATCTGCACCTGCCAGGCGCGTACGCCGGCGCCCCGGAGCACCTCGTAGAGGCCCTCGAGGTCGGCCATGTTCGACCGATTGAAGTTGGTATTGGCCGTCGCGGTGATGCCCGCGGCGCGCACGTTGGCGAGGGCGGCCAAGCAGTCCTGGTACGACCCCTCTCGGGCCCGCATCTCATCGTGGGCCTCTTCGAGGCCGTCGATGCTGACCGAGACCCGCCGGACGCCGACGTCGGCCATGGCCAAGGCGAGCTCTGCCGTCACTCCGCGGCCTCCGGTGGTGACGATCACGTTCACGTCCGCCGCGGTCAGGGCCCCCGCGACCTCGAGGAACCCGGGGTGCAGGTAGGCCTCGCCGCCGATGAGTACGACCTCACCGGTGCCGAGGTCTCGGAGTTCCTGCACGACGTCGAGGGCCTCCGCCGTCGTGAGTTCGTTTTCGCGAGCTACACCGGCCCGGGAGCCGCAGTGGGTGCACGCGTGGTCGCAGGCGAGGGTCAGCTCCCACACCACGTAACGTGGGTGGAAGTCCGTGGCGACGACGTCGAGGCGCCGCCGTCTCGAGCCGCCATGGTCTTTGGGGAGGGAGCCGCGCCGCGTCACGGCGCCGAGTCGCCGCCGTCGTCAGGGGTCGCGTCATCGCTGGCGTCGGACGCTGCGTCGGACGCTGCGTCATCACCGGCGTCGGTCGCCGCGTCGTCGCTGCCGCTATCGCCGGTGGCCGAATCACCACCGCCGGTGTCCGCCCTGCTGTCCATCGCGGAGTCCTGCGGCGAGCCGCTGTCTTCGTAGGTCTCGACGCCGCCGCCGTAACAAGCCGACAGGGTCATGGCGAGCACTCCGCCCGTGAGGGCGATGAGCGGACGGGCCACCCGCCGCGCCTTCGTGCCGATGCGCGTGGCGCAGTTGGGACACGTGGACAGGCCCGTGGGCAGGAAACTCGAGCACAGATTGCAGGAACTAAGCTTGATCATGATCAAACGCTATCACATGACGGTGCTGGTTGCACGATCGCAATCACGCGTCCCGATAGCTGTCGTTGTGACTTCTTTCTGCAAGCTCCAAGTTGTCTGAGGAGAGGGAAGAGACATGACGAATACGAACAAAAACAGGCCTGTTCACACGATTTTCGGGGCGGGGCAGGTGGGACGGCTGCTCGCACGGGAGCTCCTTGGTCGGGGCGTCGAGGTTCGCATCGTTCGCCGCGGGGAGGCTGGGCCCGGCGAGCCGCACCTCACCTGGCTGCGAGGAGACGTCACGGACCCCGCCGTCGCCCGGGGGGCCGCCGAGGGTGCCGAGGTCATCTACAACTGCACAAACCCCGCGGCCTACCACAAGTGGGAGGAGCTGCTCCCGCCCCTCTACGGGGCCATCGCTGACGCCGCCGCCTTCTCCGGTGCGCGCCTGGTGACCCTCGACAACGTCTACATGTACGGCGACCCCGCGGGCAGTTCGATGACCGAAGTCGCCCCGATGAACGCCATCACCAAGAAGGGCGCGCTCCGGGCGCGGCTCTATCGAGAGCTCCAGGACCGAGCCGACCGCGGTGATTTTCATTTCACGACCGGGCGCGCCAGCGACTTCTTCGGGCCCGAGGCGAACATGAGCGCGATCTTCTCGGAGCGCAGCTACGAGCGTCTTGCTGCGGGCAAAGCCGTCGAGGTCATGGGCGACCCGGACCAGGTCCATAGCTACAGCTACATCCCCGATGTTGCCCGGGGCCTCGCCACCCTCGGAACCGAGCCGCAGTCCGATGGCGGCATCTTCCACTTGCCGGTGGCGTGGCAGGGAACGACCCGCGACCTGCTCGATTTGATTGCAGTGGCTCTCGGTCATCCCGCAGCGAAGATTCGCCGCCTCCCGAACTGGTTTCTCGGCGCCGTCGGTACCTTCGTCCCGCTCCTCTCCGCGGTCGCCGAGATGACCTACCAGTGGGACGGGCCCTTCCGCGTCGACGACCAACGCTTCGTCCAGACCTTCGGAGCCCGCGCCACCCCCATGCACCTCGCCATCCAAGAAACCGCCACCTGGATCCGCACCACATTGCTCACCGAAAACGCCGCCTGAACGGGGTCCCCAAGGCGTAGGCTGTGGCGCATGCCTGACCGTCTCACTATTGAAATTCGTGACCACCTTCATCTGGTCGGTTTGAATCGCGCTGACAAACGAAACGCTTTTGACCGCGCGATGCTCCGCGAGCTCGCTGAAGCGTTCACCGCCTACGAGGACGACGACGGCGCTCGCTGCCTGGTGCTCTACGGCCACGGCGAGCACTTCACCGCAGGCCTCGACCTCGGGGAGGTAGGGCCGGCCGTCGCCGCCGGGGAGGCGCTCTTCCCCGATGGCACGGTCGACCCCCTCGGCCTCCACGGGCGCGTGCGCAAGAAGCCCTTCGTGATGGCGGTCTCCGGGTGGTGCCTCACGATTGGCATCGAGCTCTTGCTCGCCGCCGACGTGCGGGTCGCGGCCGACGATGCGCGCTTTGGGCAGATCGAGATCAACCGCGGGATCTTCCCCTTCGGCGGCGCGACGATCCGCATGCCGGCGATCGCAGGTTGGGGAAACGCGATGCGTTGGCTGCTCACGGGAGACATCTTTCCTGCCGCCGAGGCCCACCGCCTCGGCTTGGTTCAAGAAGTCACGCCCGCCGGCGGTCACGTCGACGCGGCCATCGCCATCGCCGAGACCATCGCCAAGCGCGCTCCCCTCGGGGTCCGGGCGACCCTCGAGTCCGCGCGCCTCAGCGAAACCGAGGGCCCAGCCACGGCGATTCCAGCACTTCTCGACCAGGCACGGCGCCTGATGGCGTCGAAGGATGCCGCCGAGGGCCTGGCGTCGTTTCTCGAGCGCCGCGAAGCCACCTTTCGGGGTGAGTGATCCTCGCAGGGAACGACCGACCCGGTGTATGCTCCGGTCGTGTTCTGACCGGGCAGCAGTGGGCCCGCCCAACTAGCTAGCAGGGAAGAATGAAGACCATCACGAACCTCGTCATCGCCGCCGCCGCAATCGTCGCGGCCCTCGGTTGCAACACTGCCATCACGCTCACCGATGGCGGGCGCCTGGTACAGACGGCCACCAACGCCGAGCTTCCCGGGGGCTGCAACCTCATCGGAGATGTCGCCATCGGGCATCCGCCGGATGCGTCGCGGGCGCCGACCGAGGAGGACCTCGTGCTGCTGATGCGCAACAAGGGCGCCGACCTCGGAGCCAACTACGTCGTCGTCGATTCGAAGGAAGAGCGCGGCGACGCCGAAAAGCACTGGGTGGGGCGCGGTCGAGCCTATCGGTGCCCCGACTCCGGACAGGGAGCGACGAGCGGCGGTTCGGATTTCGGGCAGGTAGGTCCCGCCGAGGGAGCACCGGCCGACGGCGAAGAGTCGGGTGACGGCGAAGAGTCGGGTGACGGCGAGGGGACTGACGACGGCGAAGCCCTCGACGACAACCTCGACATTTGACCTCGACCCCGGGGCTTGCCCCGGGACGCACCCGTCCTCGGGCTGCGCGTCACCGGCTCAGAAGCATGCCCATCCAGTAGGACGGCAGCAAGGGGCGCCAGATCCGGCGGGCGACCGCTTGGGTCATGATGCCGAAGCCGCCGACCTTCGGGTGATGGCGGAAATCGCGATAGCGATTGGCCCGAACCCGCCCCTGGGCGTTGCCTTCGATGATGTAGAGAGTATCGCCTTCGACGCGTTCGACGATGGCGCTGTGGCCCCAGGTGGGGGTCTGGATGCGCACGTAGTCCCCGGGGATCGGCTCGAAGGTCGCGAATCGCGGTGACGCTGCGGGGACCCATCGACGGCGGCGCTCGAACCACCCACGCATCGCGTTGTTGTTCGTGACCAGCCAGCCCCCCTCGTAGCCGCCGGTGAGGGGCGCCCCGGCTACGCGGTATACCCACGACACGAAGTCGCTGCACCAGAGCGCGTCTTCGGCGACGTAGTTGGAGAGGGCCTCTGGATAGCGGCGCCGCTCGCTGCCGACCGAGGGCAGGTCGCGACCGACCTCGCCGCGCGCGACGCGGATGATCGTCTCGCTAGTGACCGTGGCGTCTGCCTCGCTTCGAGACGCCCCGGCGGGGGCCGCGACACATGATAGGCCCTCGGCCGCGTACCCCTCGTGACAGAAGCAGTAGGCCCGCTCGTGCTCGTAGAGGCATGACCCGTGGTTCGAGCAGGTCTCCCCGGCGCACGGCGACTCCGCCAAGGCGCTAGCCGGCCAAACCGCCCAGGCCACACAGAGAGCGAGGAACCACCTGTCCATTGGGGGGGACAGACGGTCGTGGGCGCAGAATGATTTATCGCGCCCGAGAGTTTGTCAGCTCCCGTCAGCTCTTCTGGCCGAGGGCGTCGAGGATGGCGCCCACATTCGTGGGCATGGCCATTGCGTGGTAGCCCTTGTCGACGTGCACGACGGTGCCGGTGATGCCGCTCGCGAGGCCGCTCGCGAGGAACGCCGCCGTGTGGCCAACCTCCTCCGCCGTCAGCTTTTCGGGCAGCGGGGAGGTCATCGCGTAGTAGTCGACCATGTGGCCGATCAAGCCAATCGCCGACGCCGCCCGGGAGGCGAAGGGCCCGGCGCTGATGGAGTTGACCCGGTGCCCCCACTTGCGCCCCGCTTCATAGGCCAGGGTGCGGGTGTCGCTCTCGAGGGCCGCCTTCGCCGAGCTCATGCCTCCTCCATACCCGGGGACCGCGCGCTCGGCGGCGAGGTAGCTGAGGTTCATGAAGCTGCCGCCGGGGCGAACGAGGGGGCCCAAATGGGAGACCAGCGAAACGAAGGAGTAGGCGCTCGCGCCGACTGCGCTGAGGTAGCCGTTGCGGCTCGTCTCGAGCAGCGGGTTCTTCACCTCGGAGCCGTTGGCGAGGGCGTGAATGACGATGTCGAGGCACCCCTCGCCGAAGTCTTCCCGGAGCCCATTGGCCAGACCGGAGATGGAGTAGTCCCCGCGGTCCCGGTAGCGCTTCGAGGTCGCTACGTCCTCGGGCACGTCTTCGAGGCGGTCGTAGACGGCGTCGAGGGGATAGATCTTCTCGAACTGCATCTTGTCGCCGCTCGACAGCGCGAGGGACGCGTCCATCTTGCCGCGGCGCAGGAGCGTCTCGAAGATGCCCATGGCTGGCGGCCAGGTGCCGACGCACACCGTCGCCCCGGCCTCGACGAGGGCCTTGGCGATAGCAAAACCAAATCCACCGTCGTCCGCGACGCCGGCGACCAGGGCGCGCTTGCCCGTGAGATCGATACTCAACATGGGGCGCACCCTCATCGACGGATAGGCTGTCGTCAAGGGGAGAGCCTCTCACCCGTTCTCACGCCCTGGCCTCCTTGCTCAGGTCAGGTTAGCCTCGCACCGCGCCCGGTCCCGGGAGGTCGTGCCGATGAGCACCTTTCGTCACGCACCACTGCTCGCCGCTCCCGCCCTCGCCCTCTTCGTGGTCGTCATCGCCGTGGTTTGGGCGCCCCGCACAGCGCCCCCCAACATTCACTACTTCGCGAGCGGGCATCGCATCGTCGCCGGGCCCAGCTCGCGGCTGGATTGGGAGGACACTGGAGACCATCTCGAGATTCGCCTGCACGCCGGTGAGGTGATGTTCGACATCGACCCGGACGCGGCGCAGGTGGTCCGGGTCCGTTCGGGGGCCGTCTCCGTTCGCGTTCTCGGCACGGTCTTCACCGTCGACCGCCGGGCCACGGTGACGCGAGTCGCCGTCTTCGAAGGATCGGTCGCCGTCGCCGGGGGTGGGCCGCTCTCGTTGCTCGGCGCGGGGGACCACTGGGAGGGGGGGCCGGGCCGTGGTCTTCCCGTCGAAGGCATATCCTTCGAGCCTCGGTTCTTCGAGGAGGCGACCTGGGCCGCCGACAGACGCAGAGAGAACTCCCCGCCGGTCGATGATTTTGTACCGACCCTTCCGCCGGTCCCGGACCTCGCGGCAGATGGCCGGCTCGGCCCCGGTGGCCCAGAAGAAGAAGACGTCGCCCCGCCGAGCGTAGAGGACGCCCGATCCGCCCTCACAGGCCGGCGTCATGAAGAGGCGCAGGCTCTCGCCGACCGGGCCCTCGCGGACGGTGTCACAGCGGACTGGTTGTTGATTCGCGGTGATGCCCTTCGTGGACAAGGGCAGCTGGCCGAAGCAGCAGCGGACTACACCCGGGCTGCGGTCGTCGGGGATGGTCGAGATCGCGCCGTCGCCGGGCTCTCCGCCGCCCGGGTGCTCGGCCGTGAGCTCGGTCGGGGGCGTGCAGCCCGCGAACTCCTGGTGTCGAGCGGTGCTCTCGCCGCATCGTCGCCCGTCCGTGCCGAGGCGGAAGCGTTGGTGCAAGAGTTGGGCGCCGCTAGGCTCGACTTTGGCGGATTTGAAGAGGGGTTGAGGGAGCACTGAAGCGCGGGGGGCGGGAAGGATAGACGGGCGTCCTTGAGGGGATCAGAGTCGCGGTTGCTTACACCAAACCCGACCACCCCAAGGGGCCCGCGCCGATGCTACCCGAATCC
>JAFDCW010000751.1 GCA_019312705.1 Deltaproteobacteria bacterium | reverse complement strand
CTAGTCGGCAAAAAGGCGAAGCGGCGCCGCAGGCGACGTGAAGCTGGATTGCTGACTAGTCGGCAAAAAGGCGAAGCGGCGCCGCAGGCGACGTGAAGCTGGATTGCTGACTAGAGCGCATCTCGGCGCACCACGACCACCCCGACCTCGGCCCCGTTGTTGTAGGTGATGTTCACCGCCTCGCTCTCGAGGGGGCGCCGGATGCGCCCGCGAGAGAGCCCGACCTCGAGAGCATACTCCCCCGGGGCCGCAGTTGCCGGCACGACGACGCTGGTCGTGTAACGGATGAACTGCCCCGGAAGCCAGTCCGCGAAGGGCCGAGGTGGATTGTGGTCTCCGAGCAAGCGGTCGCCAGCCTCTCGGGCAAGGCGACTTCGAGCAGCCGCAGCTCGTCACCGACGTCGACGTTCACCGGCTCGGCGATTGTCGGGCGCTCCCTGAGCACCATCTCTCGCGTCTCGATCTCGGCTTCGAGGTCCGCCCACTCGATCCAAGCCTCGAGGGTCGACCGAGCCCCATCGCAGGGGCCGGGGTCGTCGAGGACGTTCGTCTCCTCGTTCGGATCAACGGCTGTGCGATAGAGCTCCCAGCTGCTGTGGGGCCTCACGTTGTGAACGACGTGGCACTCGGCGCTCGCCGCACCCCGGATGTCGTGGTGGCTGGTCAGGCCCCACTCGACATGTTGAAAGACGTAGCGATTCGGATCCTCGGGGGTTTCGCCGATGGCGAGGCCGAGGAGAGAGCGCCCCATCATTTCGTCGCTCGGCGGGGCGCCGACGAGGTTGGCGAGGGTGGGGAGGATATCGACATGCCCCGCCGCCGTACTCACCCGACGGGGAACGACGCCGGGAATGCGCATGATGAGGGGCACCTTCGTCTGAGCCGCGTAGAGGTGGTAGCCGTGCTGGGTGATGCCGTGCTCGCCGAAGCCCTCGCCGTGGTCTCCGGTGACCACGACGACGGTCTCATCATAGACACCCTCGTTCCGGAGCGCGTCTATGAGGCGGCCGACGTGATGATCGGTGAAGAGGATCTCGTGGTCGTAGCGGTCGACCTCGGTGCTGCCAAAGGACTCGACCTCTGAGTGGCTCTCGTAGGTGAAATGCGGGTCGTAGTAGTGAACCCAGAGAAAGAACCGCTGCCCCGCAAAGCCCTCGAGGGCCGCTATCGCGGCGTCTGTCTGCTCCTTCGACGAGGAGCCAGTACTCGACACGGGGCCCAGCCGGGCATCCTGCCGATGGAGGGTGAAGTTGGAATTGTCGTAGTCGTCGAAGCCCTGATTCATCGCCCGGGCCCGAGCGAAATACCAGTGGTTCGTCACCGCGGACGTACGCATGGGGCGGCCCCGGAGCATCTCGGCGAGGGTTGTGGCGCGAGGGAGGAGGCCGGGCCACGGACGAATCGAAAAGTCGTAGTAGACGTGCAGCGGATAGCGCCCCGTGAGGATCGCCGGCATCGAATACCGGGTGGACGGCGCATGGGCCCAGGCGTTCTCGAAGACGATGCCATCCTCCGCGAGGGCGTCGATGTTGGGGGTCGTGACGCGCTCGTAGCCGTAGCTGCTGAAGTGATCCGCGCGCACGGTGTCGATGGTGATGAGGAGGACGTTCGCGTTCCGCGGAACGCTCGGTGGAACCTGCACGAACGCGGTCTCGCCCGGTCCGTCGCTCCCCGTCGCGTCCCCGCCAACGCAGTTCTGATCGATGCCGTCGTTCAGGATTTCCGTGCCCCCCGGAAAGGCGAGGGCGTTGAAATCGTCGCAATCACCGCCGCCGAGGACCGGGCTGAAGCCGTCGCCGTCGAAATCGATGGCCGACCGATAGACCCGGAGAAGGGGCCCACCGAGGCCGGTGAATTGGGCGGTCGCCTGCCCCACCGGGGCAAGGGAGCCGAGGGCGATGATGCCGACGAGGTGAAGAACCACGAGGCCCGAGGCCAGGGACCCGAGGATCCACGGGCGCCAACTCGCGACGCGCGTCCCGGAGACGCGCCCTAGCGCGATGCAGGGCGCCCAGAATACGAAGGCCCCCAGCACGACCCAAAGGGGCCGAAGGGGGAGCAACGCCAAGGTCTCTTCGTGGCGGCCGAAGGCGAAGGCGCCCACGGCGAGGGCGGTGGCCCCGAAGACGACCACCGGCGTCGCGGGCCCGTTCACGAGGCGCGCGACCGGGCCGCCGCGGGCCGAGGCCGAACGCAGCGCAGCCGCGAAGGGCAAGGCGACGATGGCGGCCACCGGCACGAAGAGAGCCAGAGCCGCCGCACCGATGAGCATCGCCGCACCGAGCTGCAATCCGACATGGCGGCGCGTCGCCAAGAGCAGGAGGGCCACGTTGTAAGCGATGTCGCCGATCATCAGGAGCAGCGGGGGAGCCACGAAGAGCAGCGCCGTGAGCGAGGGTCGTAGGTCCCGGGCCCGGAGTCGCCCGACGGCGGCGCCTAGCTCGGTAGGGGCAAGCAGCCGCACCGCGGCGGCTCCGACCAGGCCGACGAGGGCGCCGAGGAGGCCGTAGCTGGCGAAGAGGTGCAGGAGAAAGAGAACACGATCCCCCATGCCCGGGAGAAACTGAGCCGAGGGCTCGAGGCCGACGATCCCGTCCACGAGGCCCGAAGCACCGAGGGCCAGCCACCCACCCAGAGCGCCCGTCAGGAGCGCGTAGCCCGCCCCCCGCCGGGGAGTGCATGAAGATGTATCTGCCGGCTGCATCGACGGCGACATGATGCCGTCTTTGAGGCTTCAGTGCATAGACCGGGGGCGATCATCCGGGCCCTTTGCGCACCGCCTCGGACCCCAAGAATCCCAAGGATCCCAAAGACTTCGAAGACTTCGAGGACTCCGAGAGCACCCGAGGACTCGAGAGCCGGCGGTTCAGCGGCCTTCGAGGACCTCGACTCGCTGACTCAGCTCCGTGTTGTGAGCCCGGAGGGCCCCATTGTCGCGTTCGAGGCCTTCGACCCTTCGGGCGAGGGCCTGAACCGCCGCCAGGGTAACGCCAGCGGCGTCAACGGGGTGGATCGAACGATCATCGCCGCCCAAACCGAAGCTCGCGTGGAAGTCCTGGGCCATGGGGCCGACATGGCGCACCCCCTGCTCGTCGATGTAGCTCCACTCGGCGATCGGCAGGGCCGCGACGCGCTCGAGCAGCGCCTCCGAGTCCACGGGGATAATCTGCTCCTTGGCGTGGCGATCGCTGCGCATGTTGCACATTCGCTGGCAGATGCCTTCGGTCGGATAGGGCACGCCGAAGCAACACATCAGGCCGTCGGTGCAACGAACGGATCCGTCGGCGCAACCGGTGACCGCGCCATCGGAAACCGCGCCATCGGTGCCGCCCCCGTCGGTTCCAAACCCGCTGTCGGTTTCACCGCCGTCGGTCCC
>JAFDCW010000104.1 GCA_019312705.1 Deltaproteobacteria bacterium | reverse complement strand
CGGGCGACAAGTGGCACTGCAACCGCTGCAACGTATCGTTGTTCGAACACCAGGTGCGCGCGGCGAGCAACATCCCGGAGCGGCTGGGCATGGCACAGGTGTTCGTATGCCCACGGTGCAAACAGGTCGTGTCCCGGATCACCAGCGAGCGCAGCATACCCCTCACCCGGCGGCTACTGAGCGCGTTCGCCTATCCCTTCCAGAAGTCCGCCCCCTTGGTGTTCCTCTTCGTGGCCGGGCTGGCAACCTTGTTTGCGTTGATCCCCTTCGTCGGTGTCTTCTTCACGGCCGCGACCCTCGCCACGTTCCATTTCAGCGTCATCAAGGTCTCGGCCGCCGGCGGCGACGCCCTGCCGGCCCGGGAAGAGGCGAAGGATCTCTTTGGCCTCCTGGGGCCCCTGGTTCGCTTCTACGTGGGCCTCTTCGCGCCGTACATTCCCGCAGTGTTCCTGCTGATCTACATGCCAGAGAGCGCCGCCAAGATACCCGTCATCGCCCTCGCGGTTCTGTGCGCCCTTGCCTACATGCCAGCGTCGATGATGATCGCCGTGCTCTCACCGAGTTGCCTCGGCCCTCTGAACCCCGTCGCCGGATTCATGATCATGACGCGGGTCCCGGGGTCCTACGCCCTCACCGCCTTCGCCATCGCCGCCGTCCTGGGCGCGGGGTCCCTCGTCGACGCCGGCGTCTCGGCCGTCGTCGGAGACATCCCCTTCGCCGGACTATTCCTGATGCTCCTGTTTGGTTTGCCCCTCCCGACCGTCGCCGCCCGGATGCTGGGGCTCTTCCTCCACCATCACGAAGCCGAACTCGGCCTCTAATTCAGCCGCATGAGCCGGCGCGATCAGGCGTCGGCCACGCCGGAGGCGGCTACATGGGCCGGGTCGATGCCGAGGGTGGCGAGGGCGGCGGTCCAGCGCTCTTCGATCGGGATCCCGAAGACCAACTTCGGGTCGAGGTCGACCGCGATCCAGCTGCCTTCGCGAATCTCTTCATCGAGCTGTCCGGGGCCCCAGCCCGCATAACCGAGGGTCATCAGATAATCCTCCGGGCCGGCACCACGAGCGATGTCTTCGAGGACCTCGAGGTTGGCGCTGACACCGAGGGAGGGGTGCAGGGACAGGACGCCCTCCTCGGGGTGCTCGCCGTGGGTCGGGTCGAAGACCACCCACCCGGTCTCCGGAGAGACGGGGCCACCGAGCATGACGGTGGCCTCGCGCCGGGCCCGCTCCTCGACCTCGATGCCGATTTGCTCGAGGAGCACTCCGAGCTCGAGCTCGGCGGGCTTGTTGACGACGAACCCCAAGGATCCGTCTTCACGGTGGTCGACGAGGAGGACCACCGTGTGGTTGAAGAACGGGCAGGCGAGGGAAGGCGCCGCCACGAGCAAACACGGAGCGATTTCTGACTCCACACATGGAGCTTGCCACCGAAAGGGCCCGGGGGGTAGGCAAGGGATCCGTGGAAACCACTTCTGCCCCCCATCGCCTGCATCGGGCCCGCGGTCTGTTGCCCCCAGCCCGGGCCGCCGCCGTAGCCGCGGTCACCACGGTCTGGCTGGGGCACGTGGAAACCATGCTGCGCCTCACCCCCGAGGCGGAGCAAGAGGCGTTCTATCAGCGACACCTCGCTCGGTGGGCGGGCGTCCAGCTGCGCCTGCTCGGCATCGAGGTTCGGATCGAGGGCACCCCACCCCCGCCGCTGGGGCCGCGCCTCGTGGTCTCGAGCCACCGGAGCGCCATGGACATTCTCATCGCTCTGTCCCTCTTCGGTGGCTGCATCCTCAGCCACGGGGATGTCGCCCGATGGCCGGTCCTCGGCAGGCTGGCCAAACGGACGAGGACCATCTTCGTCGACCGGAAAAACAGCGCGAGCGGCGCCGGCGCGATTCGGCAGATCCGGAGAGAACTCCAGACGGGAAGGACCGTCACCGTCTTCCCCGAGGGCACCACCTACCGCGGCGACGAGGTGCGCCCTTTCAAGGCCGGGGTCTTCGTGGCGACCTCTCGCCTCGATGTCGAGGTCGTACCGATGGGGGTGGCATATCCGCCGGGGGTAGAGTTTTGGAGGGAGCCCTTCGGCAGCTACCTCACGCGGGTCACCCGACGAACCCGGACCCCGGTCGGGGTGGTCGTCGGCACCCCCCGGAGGAGCACCTCGGCGAAAACCGCGGTCCTCGCCTCGACGCTCCAAGAGGACGTGCAAGCGCTGACTCACAGAGCTCGCGCCCTCTTGTGATAGCGTTCGCCGGTGCTCGAACAGCTCGGCGCCGTGCAGCTCGCTCTCCGCGAAGAAGACTTGGTCGGCTGGCTGCTGATGAGCGCCGGCGGACAGAACCCCATCGCCGAGCGCCTGCTGCGAGTCGACGGCGCCACCTGTCGTCGCCGGTGGTTCTATTGGATTCCCGCCAATGGCATCCCGGTGCTGGTGGCGCACCGTGCCGAGTTCGCGCGCTTCCCATCCCTGCCCGGCGAATCGATCCTGTTCGCGAGCTGGCCAGAGCTCCGCGACGCCCTGTCCCGGGTGCTTCCGGCCCGGGGACGCGTGGCGATGGAGTATTCGCCAATGGGTATCGACCCCCAGCTCAGCCGCGTCGACGCCGGCACGATGCAGCTCGTGCAGAGTTACGGGCCCTATATCGTCTGCTCGGCGGTCATCGTGCGGCGCTTCACGACCCGCTGGTCCGAGACCCACCTGAAGAGCTTCGAAGATAGCACCGGCGCACTGTCCGGGCTCCTCGACCAGAGC
The DNA here is from genome assembly GCA_019312705.1 of Deltaproteobacteria bacterium. The sequence continues at coordinate 6,427 of JAFDCW010000104.1, read as the reverse complement.
TTCGAGTGGCTGGGCCACCTCGTCGCCAAGGGGGAGCCCCCCACCGAGCAGGTAGCGGTCGAGCGAATCATCGAGCTCGCGAACGACGTCGGCATGCGCCTCTGCCATCCGCCGCGAGTCGCGACCGGCCCGAACAGCGCAGACCCCACGTACATCGCGACCAGGGAGTCCGACCGGCAGGTGGCCGAAGGTGACGTCGTTCAAATCACCGTCGGCGGAGCGGGCCCCACCGGGTCCTCCACGGCGGCGAGCGCCGTCGCCTACGCGGGCGCCCCCCCCGCGGAGGTCCTCGAGACCCACGCGCTCATCGTCCGGGCGATGCACGCTGCCCTCGACCTCGTCCGAGAGCGCTACGCCGCCGGTCGCCGGGTTCTCGGGTTCGAGGTCGACCGCGCCGTCCGCGACGTCTTCGCCGGAGCGGGCCTGGCGGACATGGCTCTCCACCGGAGCGGGCACGGGATATCTCCCCGGGGGGGTATCGCGCCGGGCACTCAGCTCGACAGCCTCGAGATGCACGACGTGCGTCCCGTCGAGCCCGGATACGTCTTCGTGCTGCATCCGGGGCTCTACCGCCAGAGCTTCGGCATACGCCTGGCAACGTGCTTTCACGTCGACCAAGACGGGACCCTTCGGGTCGCGCCGGCCCTCGACAAGGCACCCCGGGTGCTCACCTGGGCCACTGACAACTGAATACATCGCCCCACTGATTCGTAGAAGCCACGTGACTGTCCGGGAGAAAAGACCGATGAACATCCGCCTCACCCCCCTCCTCATCGTGCTCCCCGCGGCTCTTTTGAGCACGCTGGGCGGGTGCTACTACGACTGCCCGGCCACGACCGCGACGGCCTCCGCGAGCTACTACCAGGACCCGGCCTACGTGACGGTCCAGACCGCACCGCCCCCGGTGCGTCCAGCGGTTGCCGTACGGCCCAGCCAGCCCAGCGGGGCCCTGTGGGTCGACGGCCACTACAGCTGGCGGGGCACCTGGGTATGGATCGATGGGCACTGGGAGACCCCCCGGGCCGGCTTCGTATGGACGGGGCCCGCGGTCGTTCAGGTCCAAGGGGGCTACCGCTACCATCCGGGATACTGGCGGCCAGGCCGCGTTCAGGCCGCCCCCGTCTATCGCCAGCCAGGCACGGTGGCGGTGAGCGTGCGGCCCGCGGCGACCGTGGTCGAGCGAGGCGGGAACCAGACGGTCACGGTTCAGGGCGCCGGGACGACGACGGTTCAGGGCGGGACCCCGACGGTGAGGGTTCCGGGCGGCGGCGCAGCCGCGGCCGGTGCAGCAGGCACGGTCACGGTCCAGGGCACGCAGCCCGGGGCGCGGTCGACGGTGCGCGTCCAGGGCGGCGCCCGCACGACCGTCTCCCCGGGGACGACAACGCCGACGGTGCGCGTCCAGGGCGGCACCCGCACGACCGTCTCCCCGGGGACGGCAACGCCGACAGTGCGCGTCCAGGGCGGCACCCGCACGACCGTCACCCCGGGGACGGCAACGCCCACGGTGCGCGTCCAGGGCGGTACCCGCACCACGGCCACGCCGGGCACCGTGGGTCCCCGGGTCCAGGGCCCGACCGCCGGCACCCGTACCACCGGCGCGACCACCGTGACCGTGCCCAGCGCCGGCACGACGGCGACGGTCCGCGGCGGTGTTCGCGGAGGCTCCGCGGGAACCGCCACCGTCAACGTCGGCGGGACCCGGGGCGGCATGGCGAACACCGTGGCCCTCAGCTGCCGAGTGAACACCCCGCGCGCCCCCCGGGGCGGCTACATCACCCTCACCGGGACGGGATTCGGCGCCCGAGCGACGGTGCGCATCGGCGGGAACATCGCGGCTGTTTCCCGGACCCGGAGTGGGCAGATTCGCGCCCAGGTTCCCCGAAATAGCGCCGGCGGAATGGTCGAAATCCAAGACGGCGGCCGGAGCAGCAACTGCGGCCAGTTGCAGATCACCGGGCGCTGATTGGGGCCCCGGCGCGGCGGCGGAACCGCCGCGGCGCTTAGGTGACAACCCCCGACCACGGGAGCCCGCAAGTGGCCTAGATCAGCGGATTTCGTTTGGGCATGGCCTTTGCGGTGGGGCTGGGTGCTATGCAAACTTCCCCCATCCAGCAGGCCCTCACGCTCCTCTCCCTCACAGTAGCCCTCGGCACCGCCGGCTGCGCGGTCACCTCCGGACCTGGCGCCGGTTTGGATGACAACGGCTACAAGGAAGATGGGTTCGGCCCCACAGACCTGCCGCCCCTCGAGGCCATCGCCCTCGACCACCTAGTCGAGTGTTTCGGCGTCATGGACGACTCGGAGCGGGACCCCTTCCAGCAGGCCCATGAGGTGCGCTGCACCGCGGCGGTCATGCCGGCGGGGTTGAACGTCGATCGCGTTTGGGTTGCGGTAGTCAGCCACGATTCCCGCCTGCACAGATCATTGGACCTCATCGCGGCGGACTTCGGCACGGAGACCCTCATCACCCACGTGCGAAACGACCACTTTCCGCTGCGCATTCAGGTCACGATTCCCTTTCGTCTCGTTGACGACGGCGAGAACAAGTACTGGGGCTTCGAGCGCACCATCGGAGGGCCCTCGGAGCTCGAAGGCCTGACCGCCGAGGCGCCGATCACCGTCGGCCTGCCCTTCGAACTGTGGCCGGTGGCCCTCTACCCGACCGTGGCCCTTGCCGATGCGTGGACCGCCGAGGACCAGACGCTGCTGACCGCGAAGACCGACTACACCTTTCCGATCACCGCGAGCGCCGATCTGGGCATCGCGGGCACGAGGCCGATCGCGGAAATTGTAGAACGACGCACCGCCCTGCACAGGCGCGCCGAACTCGAAGACCTCGCCTCGCTCGTGCGAACTCCCACCTACTACCCGATGCCCGTCGGCGGCCTCGCCGACCCGGCCGCGCTGACCATCGCGCTGGGGCGAGACGAACTACCCTCTTCCATGACGGGGCCCGGCTACTACCTCGTCGACATCGATGGAACCGCGACGCTCACGGCCACCGAAGATCTGCCGGACCTCGGCACGGGTACGGGGGGCGACGGCACTGCGGACGGCGGCGTCGGGGATGATGGCGGCACCGGCGATGACGGCGGCAGCGGCGGTGACGGCGGCAGCGGCGATGACGGCGCCGCCGGCGGTGACGGCGCCGCCGGTGATGACGGCGGCACCGGTGATGACGGCGGCACCGGTGATGACGGCGGCACCTGCGATGGATCCTGCACGGACACGGAGGTTTGCGTTGCCGGCGCGTGCGTGGTGCGCAGCCGCCAAACCCAAAACCGATGCTGGGATGCGCCCACAGCCTCCTGCGATGGAGACGACAACGCAGACTGCGCCGACGGCCACGCGTGCGTGCAAAACCTCTGCCGCAAGCTCTCCTGCCAGACCCAAGACCGGTGCTGGGATACGCCCACCCACCCCTGCGACGGAGACGACAACGCAGACTGTGCCGGAGGGCAGGTCTGCGTGCAGAACCTCTGCCGCAAGCTCTCCTGCCAGCTCCAAGACCGGTGCTGGGATACCCCCACCGACCCCTGCGACGGAGACGACAACGCAGACTGTGCTGAAGGGCAGGTCTGCGTGCAGAACCTCTGTCGCAAGCTCTCCTGCCAGTTCCAAGACCGGTGCTGGGATACGCCCACCGACCCCTGCGACGGGGACGATGGCGACTGCGCCCCCGGAAATGCCTGCAACGCCGCCAACGTCTGCGAGCGCGTCAGCTGCGGTTGAGCGCGTAGCCCGAGCCACCGAGAACCAGCAGACGGTCTCGCCCCGCATTCGAAGCTGCCCCGCCCGGTGAACCGCCAGAAACGCGGAAGCATCGGTGTGGGGCTTTTACTTCCGCCACTGATACCGCGAGAAGGGCATAAACCAGATAGGCTCCGGCGGCCGACCCATGCACGACCATCGCAATCCCGCCGTCCTCCTGTCGTTCTTCTCGTTCGTCCTGCTGGCCACCGGCTGCGGTTCGGGCGCCGGCGTCGCCTACCCGACCGCGGACAGCTTCCCGCCCAGCGCGCGCTTCACGCCGACCGAAGCGCCGACTGGCCCCGAGGTGGGGGCGCTGGCGGCGCGCTTCTACGGAAGCGGTGAGTTCGACCCGGCCGTCTACGACCGCGAAATCGCAGCGCTCCTCGAGCGCTACCCCGGGAACGCGACCCTGAACGAGATGGCGGCCGAGATGGCCATGCTCCGGGGGGACATGGACGGGCGCTTTCGGTTCTTGATGACCGCGGCGGCGGACCTCGGCTCGCCCTTGGGCGACCTCTACCTGGACCTGGCGTTCGAGGTCGGGACCACGAGCTCTCAGCAGACTGCGGCACGGGAGCTCTTGGAAGAGCTCCGGACCGCCCATGCGAGCCCCCGGGTGCGCGTCGCCGCGACCGATCGACTCATCCGACTACTGAAACTCGTGGGCGACCTCGAGGCTGCCCGGGAGCTGACCGCGAGCCTCGGTATGCTCGACCGATTTCTCCTCGTCGGCGCCTTCGACAACGACCAGGGCAAAGGCTTCCTCGAGCGCTACGCCCCGGAGCTCGGCATCGACCTGAACACTCCGATGCAGGGCATGCTGCGTCCCGTCGAGTGGCGCGACGCAAACCTGGTGGATGACCGCGGCCGCGTCGCCCTCGGGAACATGGTCACTCCGGCGCGCTTCTCCGTCGCGTACCTCGCGACCTGGGTGCGCTCACCGAGCGCGCGGGACGCCCACCTTCGTCTCTCGACGAGCTGCCCGGTTCGGGCGTGGGTCGGTGGGCGCCTCGTCGCCTCCGAGGAGAACCTCACCACCGGCGAAATCGACGACGTCGTCGTTTCGGTGCGGCTCGAGCGAGGTTGGAATCTCCTCTTGATCAAGTCCGCCACCAAGGGCGGAGGCGGGTGGCGATTGGGTGCTCGCCTCACCGATGGGGAGGGGACGTCCCTCACGGACCTCGAAGTGAGCACGACCCCGAGGGACTCGGCCGGGGCGAGCGGCGTGCCCGGTGAAAGCGACGATGACCTCGAAGACCTGTCCCTGCCGGCGGCCCTCGGCGACATTGCCGAAGCTGCCCGGCGCTCGGTCATCGAGTCGCGATACCGCGCCCGCAGCGGGCGAGCGGAGCTCGCCCTCGAGGCCGCCCAGGCCGCTCTCGAGGCCGCCGAGGGTCACCCCCTCACGCTCTTCCGGGCCGCCCGGGCACACTGGAACCACGGAGAGATGGGGCGCGCCGCCGACCTCTTGAACGAAGGAGTCGACGGATCCGGGCGCTGGGCCCACGCCTTCCGCTGGAAGCGCGGCCGGTTCTACTCCCAACGCGAGCGCTACGACCGCGCCAGCGAAGACCTGCTCGCCGTCGTCGAAGCCCACGCCGATACGCGCATCCCCCGCCTCGAGCTCGCCAAAGTCTTCAGTGCCCGAGGGTTCCTCGAGGATCGTTGCCGAGTGCTGGAAGAAATCCTCGAACGCTGGCCCGACAGCGCCGGGGCCCGGAGCCAGCTCGGAGAATGTCTCAACTCACGTCGCTACATCGACGAGGCCGAAGAGGCGTTCCGCCGCGCCCACGCCCTCGAGCCCGGGAACCTCTCCACCCTCGGCTGGCTCGCTCACTTCGACCGCCTGCGTGGCCGTTGGGACGAGGCGATCCGCCAGCGTGATCGCGCGCGAGAAATCGCCCCCGAGAGCGGCTCATTGATCCTCGAGGCGGCCGATGTGCGTCGCCAGGCAGGCCGCCGCGACGAAGCGCGGCAGCTCTACCGGCTCATCATCGAAAGGGACCCGGACTGGGCCCAGCCGTGGGCGCGCCTCGCCACCATGGACTTCGAGGACGGGAACCAGGACCGCGCCATCACGGCTTGGCAGGAAGCCCTCGAGCGCAATCCCGACGACTCCCGCCTCGCCGAGCGCCTCGACTACTACGGAGCGGGCGATGACGCCGTCGAGCACGAGCTGATGCCCAGCGACGCGGACATCGCGGCGGCCCTCGCGGCCCTCGATGCGGCGACCCCGCACCCCGGTGCCCACACCCTCTGGGGCCTCGACGACGAGGTCACGGTCGTTCGCCAGGACGGCAGCGCTCAGCGCATGGTGACTCAAGTGATGAAGGCCTTGACGACCACCGGTCGCGACCAGCTCATCCAGCAGCGCCTTCCGAGGAACGCCCGAATCCTATCGGCGTACGTGCGCACAGCCGACGGCGACCGGCAGGAGGCCTCCTCGATCCGCGATGGCACGGTGCGCTTCCGGCGCCTCGACGACGGGGCCACGGTCGTTTTGCAATACGTGACCGACTCCCCCTCCCGCGGGTTCCTGCCAAACCACTTCGTCTCGAGTTGGTGGTTCTCGGGCCACCACCGTCAAACCGTGCGCGGGCGGTGGGTGATCCTCCTGCCACCGGGGAGACCCCTCGTCACCCGCATCCTCGGGGAGATCGACCACGAAGAA
>JAFDCW010000750.1 GCA_019312705.1 Deltaproteobacteria bacterium | reverse complement strand
CGGCCTCGGCACCGTAGCCGTACTCATCTTCAACGGAGTCCCCCTCGGCGCCCTCGCCATGCAGTACCACCTCGCCGGAGAAGGCCTCTTCTTCTGGGGTTGGATCCTCCCCCATGGCATCCCCGAGTTGACGCAAATCGCCATCGCTGGGGGCGCCGGGCTGATCCTCGCTCGCGGCCTCCTCCTGCCGGGCCGCCAGAGGCGACGCGATGCCCTGACCCGGGAGGCGAAGACTGCCGCCCGACTGGTGCTCGGCGGCATGCCCATCCTCATCCTCGCGGGCATCATCGAAGGCACCATCAGCCAGATGCACGCCCCCGCCATCCCCTACGCGGCCAAGCTCGTCTTCGCGGTCCTCGTGGGGACCGGGCTCTATGCCTATCTGCTTCTCGCGGGGCGAGGCGCCACCGCCCCGGGGGTCACAACAAGCGGTCGGACGGGAGCCGAAGGTCGATGACCAGGGCATGCGCCGGGAGGAGGTCGCGGTCCGCGACCAGGGTGAGCAGATTGGCCTGCAAGGTGCGTGGCGCTCTCGACTAGAGGTCCAATCCGTCGAGGGAACCGCCCGGGTCATCGGCGCCACCGCCACCGCCGCCGCCGCCGCCGCCGCTCCCGTTGTCGTCCCAGTCGTCGCCACCGCCAGCGCCTTCACCGGTGTCATCCCAGTCGGGGTTGTCATCAGCCGCGCCCCCCGCGGTGTCCGTCGAGAGCTGGGGCCTCCGGCGATTCAACTTGTAGCCGTTCCAGACGCCGCCACCGATCTCGTCTTCGTCGATGCCCCACTCGCCGAGGATGTTGTGCTTGTCCGACTCGTCGATGCTGTACCGGAAGTAACCGCGACCGCGCGTCGTCTGAGGCAGACCACCGACGAGCGCGCGCTCTTCGGTCCACTCGAACCGCATGAGGTCGCCCTGAACCGTGCCCTGGATTCGCCCGGAGCGTTCGTCCTTGCGGTACTCGCCGACCACGGCATTGCCGTTTTGGACCAGGTTCATTTCGCCGTACTGCGGCGAGAAGAATACACCGCTGTAAGAGCCGCCCGGGGGCATGGCGCCGGCGGAGAGGCTCGCGCTACCACCGCCGCAAGCGTTGAGGAGGACGAGGGCGAAGGCAATCAGGGCGCCGCCGAGGAGGTTCGTTCGCATGGGCGCAGGTTAGACGACCCCCTCGGCCGGGATCAATCACCAGACTTCGGGAATTGACGCAGCCCAATAGAGAGCCCGGTCGGGGCCCCCGAGCAAATCGAGAATATCCAGGGCGTCTCCCGCCCCCGGCATCAGGGCCGAGGCGGCTGCTCGGGCCACCGCCCGAGAGGATGCCTCGGAGGGGCCTTGGGGTGCGGGGGCCGGGGGAACCGACCGGCGACGGGGCCTGAGGGGCCGCGCCTCGACCGGCCCCCACAACGCGCTCGGCGTCTTCCCGTGGCTGCGGACGTGCGAAATGGCGTCCTCGATACCGCCGAGGCGGTCCACCAGGCCGTGAGCCTCCGCGTCCTTGCCTGACCAGACCCGGCCCCGGGCGAGGGGCTCCACCTCTTCGAAACTCCTGCCCCGGCCCTCGGCGACGATCGTCACGAACGCCTGATAGAAGCCGTCCGCCTCCCGGTCCAAGATCGCCTGCTCGCCGTCGCTGAGTTCCCGGGCCGGGGAAAACATCGCCGCGTGCGGCGCCCGAGTCATCACCTCAGTACGGACCCCAAGGGTCTCGAAGAGATTCCGGGCGACGAAGCGGGTCATGATGACGCCGATGGAACCGGTGACCGTGACCGCCTCGGCGATGATGACATCGGCCGGAGCTGCAACGTAGTAGCCGCCGCTCGCGGCGACGTTGCCCATGAAAGCCGCGACGGGCTTCTTCTCTTTGAGGCGGACCACCTCCCGATGGATCTGGTCCGACGCGAGGGCCGAGCCTCCGGGAGAGTCCACGTGAATCACCACGCCGACGCAGAAACGGTCGCGCCGTGCGACCCGGAGAGCCGCCGATATCGCCTCGGGATCCGCGCCTCGTCCCGGGATGCCGATCGCCCCGTGTACCTCGACTACTCCGACGTAGGGGCGCGGCAGAACACGGGCGAAGAACCGCGTCTCTTGGAACGCCAAGTAGGCGGCGCCGGGGACGAGCTTCGCCGGTTTGTCCGAAGTCCCGAGAACGTTCGGGAGCTCGTCGTCATAGGCAATCGCATCGGCGAAACCCAACTCCACGGCCTCGGCACCTCGCATGAAGCCGCGCTCGAAGACCACATCGGCGTCCGCGTCGGCGACGCCCATGCGAGCGGAGAGAGCCCCGCGAAGCTCGCCATCGATCGTATCGAGGAGCGCCCCGACCTGCTCGCGTTGGGGCTCGCTCATCGACTCCCGAGTCAAAGTCTCGGTCGCCGTCTTGTATTCGCGTCGGGCGGTGCTCTCGACGGCGACCCCGATCTTGTCGAGGAGGGGTTTCAGGTAGCGACTCTCGGCCGAGAGGCCGAGGGCCATGAGCGTCGCCTGGGGACCGAGGACGATGTGATCGGCCGCGGCAGCTATCCACATCTCGCGGTTGCCTCCCCCCTGAGGCAGGTAGGCGGCAACCTGGACCTCGCCCGCCCGAAGGGTGGCCATGATACGGCGGAGGGCGCTTGCGCCAGCCCAGCCGGTGAGCAGGGGCGGGATCTCGAAAACCACCCCGCGCACGCGATCGTCGGCGACCGCCCGGTCGGCGAGGCGCCGGAGGGCCCCGAGGGGCGTGGGCAGTGCTTTCTGGAGTGCCGGGAAGAAGCGGAGAAAAAAAGGTCGTGGTCCTGCGAACTCCGCGAGGCGAGGCGAAATCCGGACGTGAATCCAGTCTCCGCGGGGCCGCCCGAAGAGCCGAGACAGCCAAAACAGCGGCAAAAATGGGATTCGGAGTAGGTTTAGAACCGCCCTGAGGGTCGAAACGAGCACCGCGACCCACTCTAGAGCACATCCCCCTCTTCGCCACTCGGGCAAGGTGACTCTTTACTAGGGCGGGGCCGGTCTGCTACCACCGACCACGCTGTTTGGATG
>JAFDCW010000103.1 GCA_019312705.1 Deltaproteobacteria bacterium | reverse complement strand
ATCGGCGAGGTGCGCCCAGGACGCGGCATCGAAGAACGACTGGGTCGGGGTAGGGAGGGTATTGGCGTAGACCAAAGACCCGCCGCCGACGCCGACGCCGTGAAGGATGGTCACGTGCTCGAGAAAGGACATCTGGAAGATGCCGCGCAGCCCCGCCGCCGGCATCCACATCCACCGCTTGAGGTCCCAGTTGGTTTTCGGGAACTCCTCCGGCGCGAAGCGGCGACCCTTCTCTATCACCAGGACGCGGTAGCCCTTCTCTCGGAGTCGCAGCGCCGAAACGCTGCCCCCGAACCCCGAGCCGATGATGATCCAGTCGTAGTGGTCTTCGGACATTGGTCCCCTCATCCTCTTTCCTCTTTCCACAAGTCCTTCACGCCTTGGTACAGGCGCCGGGCGATCTCACCTTCGGTGACCATGAGGCGCGCGCTCGGGGAGATGTCCACGATCCCCCCCTCTCCGGCCGCGGTGTGCTCACCGCCCGCGCCACGCACGGACAGGCCCAGGCCCTTGCACCGAGGCTTCAGAGCCTGCACGTCAGCGCCGTTGTGGGTCAGTTTCGGCAGCGGCAGGTGCAGGCTGGCCCGCATTCCGGTGCCTAGGTTGGTGGGGCAACTGGTCACGTACCCGTAGCTGGGCGACCGGGCGAAATCCAGTCCCTGGGACGTCAGCAGCTCGAGGCCCCCACGCAAGCGCTCGAATACGCTGCCCAGGTCGGCGCCGCGTTCCATCGCCATCACCCGGAGGTGGTCCTCCTCGCCGACCCACACGATGAAGCCCCCGTCCTCGGACTGGTACATGCCGCGCCCGTGGGGCCAGTCGGCGCTGATCCCGGCGACGGAGAGGTACTTATCCCCGCTCATGTCCTTGAACATCCGGTGCTGGTCGACGAGTTCGGCATACCGCGCGGGAGTGATCTCATGGGGCGAGCCCGGAGTCAGGGAGACGTACCCGCCGCCGAAACCGTCCGCCGCCGCCAGGTGATCGAAGACCGTCGCCATGCGGCCCTCGAGGGCTACCCGGTCGGTCCGGGTCATGGCGCCGGGCAGGGGAAAGTCCGACAGGTTGCGGCACACCCTCACCCGCATCGAGACGTCGTCGAGGTCGGGGTCGATGGTGCGCAGGTCCATGCCATCGCCCAGGTCCCAGTCCGAGACCTGCTTCATCTCGCCCTCGATGTGGTGGTAGGCGCGGATGAGCTTGTCCAGGTAAGGCCGGAACAAGTCGTAGTCGTCCGGATGCATCGCGTAGGCACCCATGGTGCTGTCCGGGTTTTGCCAGCCCGTGGCGATGATTCGCGCTAGGCGTCGTTGATGCTCCGGCGCCAGCGTGTCGTAGTAGGCCGGGTCGAAGTACCGGGTCATCAGGTTGTCGGGGTGAGATTTCTGCACCCGCGCGATTTCCTCGATCCACATAGAGTCTCCCTACGGCTCAGCCGTCGGCCGCGGTCGATAGTGCCGCAGGTAGGGCGGCCAGGAGCGCGTCGTTCTGGTCTGGTGTGCCGACGGTGATGCGCAGGTGCTTCGCAAGGGGCCCCGGCGCCGGGAAAGCGCGCACGGCGATGTCGGCCTTTCGAAGGGCCACAGCGACCCTGGCGGCGGCATTTCGGCCCTCGACCTCGGTCAAGATGAAGTTCGCGGCGCTTGGTAGTGGGCGAAGCTCGGCGTACTCCCGGAGGGCGCTTTCGAGCCGGCCACGCTCTTCGACGATGGCGGCCACCTGGCCCTCGAGGACCGCCGACAGGTCCGTCAGCGCGAGCTCGGCGGCGCACAGGGATAGGCTCGACAGGTTGTAGGGCTGGCGAGCCTTGTCGACGTGGGCAGCGAGGGACGGCGGCAGGCGGCAGAAGCCCACCCGGGCGCCGGCGAGGCCGACCTTGGACAGGGTTCCCATCAGCGCGACGTTGGGGCGGTCATCGACGAGGGCGCCGAGGGAGCGCCCTGCGAAGGGCGCGTAGGCCTCGTCGATGACGACGAGGGCGTCCGGCGCGGCGTCGATGACCTCGTTGATGGCTTCGTCGGCAAAGGCGTTGCCGGTGGGGTTGTTGGGGGAGGCCAAAAAGATGAGGTTCGGCCGGCATTCGAGGACCGCCGCCGCCATGGCCGAGGCGTCGAGAGAGAAGTCGGGGCCCAGGGGCACTGCCACTGGCCGCATGCCAGAGACGGTGCCGTTGTGGCGGTACATCACGAAGCTCGGCTCGGGGAAGAGCACCGTCGCCGCGTGCAAACCCTGCCGCGGCTCAGACAAGGCCTGCATCAAGAGGCAGATCACCTCGTCGCTTCCGACCCCGACGACGTAGTCGTCTGCGGCGCCTCCATGCCGCTCGGCGAGCAATGCGCGCAGGCGCGTCGCGCGGGGGTCAGGGTAGCGATGCAAGTCGAGGCAGGCGAGGGCCGCGGCGAGGACCTTCCGGGCTTCCTCGGGCAGGGGCCAGGGGCTCTCGTTGGCGTCGAGCTTGATGGGTGCCGGAGCCTTCGGCGTGTAGGCGGTGAGAGGGGCGAGGCGTCGACACACGAGGTGTCGAAGGTCGCTCATCGGACCACGCCTTCGCGCAGATGCTCGGGCATGTCGAGGTCTTCGCTTTCGGCCTGGGCTTGGCGCCGCGAGGGCCCCGCGCTGTCCGATCCGTCTTCAGCCCGGCCGTGTTCGTTGAGGTCGGACGGATAGGTGTCCATGTACCTCTCGGCGACGTCTTCGGGGATGTCTTCGCCCCGGGGCGCCCCGAGTTTGACGACGTAGTTGCCGGAGACCCAGAGGGCCCAGCGGTCTTCTCCTCCATCGAGCCACCACACGTAGTCGCCCTCGAGCTCGCCGACGGCGACTTCGTAGGTGCCGAGGCTCTCGAGGCGGTCCGCAACTTCGGCGGTGAGCGAGGGGGCGTGCTCGTAGACCGTCACGAAGGCGGTGGCGAAGACCACCTCGCGGGTTCGGCCCCGCTTGACGTAGCTCGCTGTGTGGCCGACCGCGTCGTTGCCCTCGACGGGAAATTCGAGGTCGAGGACCTTCTGATAGCGTCGGTACTGGTAGTCGCCGAGGTCGCGCTCGTGCACGTACCTCGTCGGCACCGATGCGCCGCACGCGACGGCGAAGATCAGGGCGAAGAGAAAGGAAATCGGGACGAGGAGCCGTCGCACCGGGGGAAAATACCCCGCGCGAGGGCAGAGAGTCACGGGCATTCGCGGCGCAGCATCTCCACATGGACCGTTCCGGCCTGGACCGCGACCGCGTGGTCACAGAGGTCCCTCGGGCCCTCGATGCCGGCGGGGTTCGCCGCGGGCACGAGGATTCCGGACCCCGCGAGGAAATAGGGCACGAGGCGGGCCGCCTGAGAGCGCTCCGGCGTGACCGTGATCGACGAGATTGCGAGGTCGATGCCGCCCGAGCTGAGCTCCCCGAAGAGCTCCTCGAAGGGCACGTTGCGCAGCTCCACCTCGACACCCATGGCCTGGCCGATGGCCTGGACGAGTTCGACGTCGATGCCGGCGTTCATGCCGGCCTCGTCGATGAACTCCATCGGGGCGTACGCGATCTCCATGCCTACCGTGAGCTTGCCGTCGGCGAGCTGGGGGATCTGGTCGACCGGGGGAGCCGCGCTCGCCCCTTCGATGGGTTCCGCGGCGCCAGCTTCGAGGGCCCAGGTCTCCAGGATGCGCCGATAGGTCCCGTTGAGGATCAGGCTGTTGAGGGTCTGCGTGACGAGGGCCTCGAGGGCGTCGGCATCCTGCCCCATCGCCATGGCATAGGGTTCGACCTGAAACTGGCCGCCGACGAGGGTCATGCGCCCCGCCGACTCTCGGGCGGCGTAGGCCATCGCCGGATAATCGCCGAGCACGGCGACGGCTTCTCCTTGGCGCATGACGTGGATGGCGTCTGGTGTCGACGCGGCGGTCTTGACGGCGAGACCGCCGCCGCCCCCTCCGCAGGCGCCGAGGAGGATGGACGAAAGGGCGAGGCAGGTCAGTAGAAGCGTGCGCATGGCGAGAGGCTAGACCAGAGTTCGCGCGTTGGGAACTTACTCTACGTCTGGGTGGTCTCCGGGGCCGCCGCCCCCTACGGGGCGCCCCTGCGACGGTTGGGGGCGCTACTCGGTGGCCGGAGCCGGAAGCGCTGCGAGGAGGGTGGGCAGCATGGTGAGATTCGCGAGCGCTTCTGGGGTCGGGTTGATGCGCTCGGGGCGTCCCCGGCTGGGATCGTCGCTCCAGGTCGTCGAGTAGCGGTGCCAGGCGTCCGCGCCTTCGTTGCGCCACAGGGTCACGTTGACGGTCCGAGGCATGCGCGCGATGGAGCGTCCACGCTTCATGTCGACGGTCGTCACGAAGGTGCACTCGATGCGGGTCGTGCTGTACCAGCGACAGGCGTTCTCCTCACGCAGCGTCAACTCCGGCATGCCGACGAGGTTCTCCTCCCACTGGAAGAAATCCTCGAAACGATGCGCGCGGAAGATGGTCAGGAGGGCCTCCTGGCTAGGCGTTGGCACCCCTTCATAGGTCGTCTCCCCGACGGTCATGCGGCTGTAGGTCCAGCTGCGGTTGTTGCTGGAGGTGAAGATTGCGCCGCCGTAGCTGACGGCCTTGGCGTTGGGGAATTCGGGGGCGAAGGCCGTCGCCGGCGTCACGACCTCCACCATGCGCTGGTGCTCCCAGCTTCCCGGGCTGAGCTGACGCGTGCCCGCGGCATCGGGGCGCAGACGGACCTCGAGGGCGTCCGGGAATGCGCGGCGCAGGTTCTGCTGAATCTGCCGGTCCGACGGCTGCGCCTCGGCGGCGGTGACGGGCGTCAGCAGCCCCACGGTGAGCACTGAAAGAATCGCAAATCGTGACATGGCCGGATGGTCCTCCCTCGTGGCCGCCCCCTCTCTGGGGACGGTCCTGCCTGGCGGCATCGCCAAACGGTACCGCACGGACGCGGCATCCGGGGGTGGGATTCAAAGGCCCGGAACCGAAGAGAGATGGTCCCGACTTGCGGGGCCGAGAACGCGCCCCGCGAAACGTAAGCGCACCCACTTTTTTGCCGATGCCAACCGGTGCCCCGGGGTGTCTACTCAGATTCGCGGCTCAATCGACCGAGCCAGCCTTCGAGCCCCTTGCCCAATTCTACCGAAGAAAAGTGCGCCTCTGCGCGCTTCCTTCCGGCTAGCGCCATCGCGCCGAGGGTGGCGTGGTCGGTCAGCAAGGCGCGAACCGCTTGGCCCAAGGCCACCGGATCCCGGTCCGTGAGCACTCCGGTCTCAGGGGTGACAATCGAAGAAACGCCGCCTCCTTCATAGGCCACCAGCGGCGTGCCCGCGGCGAGGCCCTCGGCGTAGATGATCCCGAAGTGCTCCTTCTTCTCGGGAGCCGCGGTCAGGATGGTCGCGGCGTTGATGAGCGCCGCCTTGTCCTCGGCGGATACGAAACCCAGGAGGCGGCCGCGGTCACCGAGGTCGGTCGCAATCTGCTCGCGCAGTTCTCCGTCGCCGATGAAGATCGTCGTCGCGAGGTCGGCGTATTCGCGGGTCGCCTCGACGACGTTTTGCGGTCCCTTCGACGTGGTCAGCGCGCCGGGGCAGATCACGTAGGTCTCGGGCAACGCGTACCGCTCTAGCAACTCCCGGGACCGGCCGGGGCGGAACTCTTCGAGGTCGATGCCGCAGGGAAGCACCAGGAACCGGTCCAGCGGCAGGTCGACCATATTCCGGACGAGTTCGTCGCGAACGTACTCGGTCGTGACCAGGATGCCATCGGCGCCCTCGATCGCGTCTTGGATCGAGGCCCAGATGCGATCGTCGTAGCCGCCTTGGTGCCGCGGCTCGATCCCCGTGCCGTGGAGAAAGAGCGCGTAGGGCTTGCCCGCGCGGCGGGCGACGGTGGCCGTCGCGATGGCGCTGAGGTTCGCGTGGTGCCCGAGGACGATGTCGACGTCGTCGATGACCGCCTCGAGGGCTCGCTCGTAGTCCGGCAGATAAGCCGCCGCCTCGTCGTGGGACATCTGGGCCACCTGCTTCTGGGTCTTGCCGGCTGAAGGCAAGTGTTCGTGCACGGGAGTGACCGGCGTATGCAGTTCGATGTCGTGATTGACGGCCCCGGGTGCGCCATCCCCGATGCCGGGATGCATGAAGTGCACGGTAGAGCCGCTCGATACGAGGTAACTCGCGTGCTGCCGTGCCACCTCGCCGCTCCCGCGCCCCGCGTTCAATAGAAGGATCGCAACCCGCATCGCACTTCTCCCGTCATTGAGAATTTCGTTTCGCTCGAGGCCGCCCGGGCGCGAGGAACGCCCCTTCGGCAAACGTCAGAACACCCTCGTCGCCATCCACCACGACCGGCGCCCCGAAGGGCAACTCGACGTTGTCTGCGACGTGGCCGCTCGGAACGCCGCTGATCACCGGGACGCCGAGGCCCCCGAGGCGTTCACGGAGCACGGCTTCGACCGAGATGCCGTCGTCGCCCGTGTCGCAATCGGTGAAGTGGCCGAGGGCGACCCCCTCGATGCGCGAGAGCCAGCCGGCCTGGCGCAAGGTCGTCAAGGTGCGGTCGATTCGGTAGGGGCGTTCGCCGATGTCTTCGAGGAAGAGCACGGCGCCCGCGAGGGGTGGCTCGAAGCCGGTGCCGACGAGGGCCGCCAAGACGGCGAGGTTGCCGCCCACGAGGGGGCCTTCGCCGCGTCCCGGCGCGATGCACCCGAGGCCCGAGAGTGGTTTCGCCACGCCTCCTTCGACGGCCGCGAACCACCGGGGCATCAGCGCCGCGTCGGCGCGACCGAGGGCGGCGACCATCGCACCGTGCAGCGACCGGAGGCCCGCCCGGGCCCAGAGAGAGTGCAGAGCGGTCACGTCGCTGAAGCCGATCAGGGGCTTTGCATGTTTGGTGACGAGGGCCACGTCGAGGTCGGGCAGCAGCCGGGTCGCGCCGTAGCCCCCCCGGGCCGCCACGATTCCGTCGATGGCAGGGTCGGTGATGGCCGCCCGGAGCTCCTCGAGGCGCCGGGCGTCGTCACCAGCCAAGTAGCCGTGTTTGGCGAAGAGGCCCTCGTCCCAAGAGACCTCGTAGCGTTCCCGGAG
Source organism: Deltaproteobacteria bacterium (assembly GCA_019312705.1). The sequence goes on along the minus strand of JAFDCW010000103.1, from coordinate 2,140 downwards.
GCGCTCAACGCCGATACGGAAGTGGTCCTCTGGGAAAGGGCTCGACGGCGCGATGACGGCCAGGCGGGATCCGGGGCGCAGGGCCGGTGGAGCGCGAAACGCCGGAGGCCTCGCGTCATTTTTCGTCCGGTCCATCATGGCAGGTTGGTTGGCTAGGCAGTGTCGCATGGAGTGTGAGACACAAGCGAGGTGGTCTCGGTTTCGAGCAGCCCACGGAGCCGAACGCGACGATTCATGCCCCGTCCGCTTCGCAGCCCTCCTGGATTGATCTCTATCTCTTCTCGGCCGGTAGACGGCCGGTGAACGGCCGGCGCGCGCTCGACGGCAAGTCAATTCGCCAACCTCGCGTCCCCACATGCTCCAGACGATGGTGTAGGGTTTCCGCCATGGGGAATCTTGGACGAATGGTCGCGGCGCTCTCGGTGACGCTCATGATGGCGTGTAGTGGCGGAGACGAGGTCGACGCGGGGATGGACTCGGCGACCGACACCGGCCGGCGTGATACGGGCGCGGGTGACACGGGAAGTCCGGATACGTCGACGCCGATGGACACCGGGATGCGTGACGCATCGCCGGACGATACCGGGGCCGGTGACGCGGGTGATCCGGGCGACGCGGGCGGTGCAACTGACGGCGGCGGTGCCGGCGACGGTGGCGATGCTGGGTCGACGTGCGGCGCGGGCGCTACGCCCACGTTGATCACCGGAGACGGAACGGTCGCGACCACGTCTGTGTTCGGCGGCACGACGTATCCGGGCGGCCTCGCCGTCGATGGAATGCTCGACACGTCGTGGTTCTCGATCGGCTCCGCCGACGTGACGCCGACCTTCACGTGGACCGTCCCCGCCGACGCGTGCATTCGGACAATCGAGTTCATCAACAACGTGCTGCACACCGATCCGTCGTTCCGGACCGACTTCGGGTTCAACACGGTCACGATCGAGATCCGAGACACGCCGGGTGGCGCTGTCGTGTGGACCGACACGCAATCGTTGGCCGGGCGTCCCGATCCCGATATCACGGTCACCCCCGGCGGCGTCACTGGCCGCGAGATCGCCCTCATCTTCGCGATGCATGATGACGTGCGATGTGGCGGCTTCAGCGAGCTGAACGTCACCGGGCTCGAGTAGGCGTTTCTTCCGGCCCCATTCTGTAAGAAGGCGAAACCCCGCTATACTCGTCTCGTGCGCATCTCCGCCGTCGCCCTGCTCTTCTTCGCCGCATGCAGTCTCGACTCCCCGGTCGCGCCCTACTCGGCGGTGTCGGGGGGGGGCACGTAAACAGATTTCATGGTGCCTAACCCCCAGCCGAGCCGGTTGTGAACGGTGCTCAGGCGACTCAGGCGGTGGGATCTTGGGCGCTTCGGTTCTTGGCGAGCCAGCGGTGCTCGAGGAGCAGGAACGCTGTCATCAGGACGACGGATGCCAGGGAAATGGCAGCCAAAATGTTCAGGAATGGTTCCCAACTTCCGCTGGTGTCCCTGATCTGTCCAACGAGCTCCCCTGCCATGGGAGCCACCAACATGAAGGCCCCGTAACCGAACGTGTCGATGATCCCGATCAGCACACCGGCACGCTGTCGACCAAACTCGATGGCAAATACACCCATAGGGATGTAGTAGGCCGGCGAGATCGAGAACCCCATTACGAAAATCGCGGCGATGGCGACGGCCAGATCCGTCGATGATCCCACCTCCTGGATCGAAAGAGCGCGCAACACCAGGACCGACCCGACGCCGAGAAGGAGCAAGAGGCCAAAGACCATCGGTCGCTTGTCCCGCATCCGGTCGTAAACGACCCCACCCGCCAGCAGCGATACGAGGGAGCCGGCGGGGAATGCGGAAGCGGCCATCCCGGCCCCCATTCCCGACAGTTCAAAGCTCCGGCTCAAGTACAGTGGCAAGAAGCTGAGAAACTCCATCTGAAGCGTCAGCGTCACGATCGCGCCGCAGATCAGCCAAACCTGTGCGTTCTTTGCGAAGAACCAGAGCGCGCGCGGGAGTGTGCTCTCCCAAGACCCTCCGCCGTCGCGATCCGAATCCGAGTCGACGTCGGGCGACTCGGGTGCGGGCGGTCGCTCACCTTCCGTACTGCCCGCTTCCCGGGCCGGGGCGTCCTCGAGCGTGAAGAACAGAGCCGCG
>JAFDCW010000749.1 GCA_019312705.1 Deltaproteobacteria bacterium | reverse complement strand
CGGACGGCGGGGTCGACGCGCAAGGTGATCCGGCGCTGGGTGAAGCCGCGGCGGGTCCGGAGCTTTTTGAGCTCGAGGTCGACGATTTGGGCGACGTCTTCGGGGGTGAGGTGGCGGAAGGGCACGACGTGGTCGAAGCGGCCGAAGAACTCGGGGCGGAAGTGGGCCCGGACGGCGCCGAGGTGTGCGCTTCTAGCGGGGCTTTCGGGCTCGTCCCCGAAGCCGATGGGGGGCGCGGCGTCGGCGCCGAGGTTCGAGGTCATGACGAAGAGCGTCATCCGCGCGTCGATGAGGCGCCCGTCGACGTCGGTGAGGCGGCCTTCGTCGAGGACACCGAGGAGCAGGTCGTGGACCTCGGGGTGAGCCTTTTCGATTTCGTCGAAGAGGACGAGGGAGAGGGGCTGGGCGGCGAGGCGCGTGGCGAGGCTGACGACCCCGTCGCCGACCTCGAGAAGGCGTCGGGCGGCGCCGCGGTGATTGTATTCGGCCATGTCGAAGCGGGCCATGCGCGCAGGGTCGCCAAACATGTAGCGGGCGAGCTCTTTGGCGAGCTCGGTCTTGCCGACGCCGGTGGGGCCGACGAAGAAGAGGGCGCCGAGGGGGCGGCCGGGGTCGTTCATGCCGGCCTTGAAGCGGGCGAGGACGCGGCCGGCGACCGCGCATGCGGGGCCTTGGCCGATGACGCCGCGGCCGAGGCGCTCTTTGATGTGGTCGGCGGTGGCACCGCGCGCGTCGCTGATGAGTTCGACGGGCAACCCGGTGTAGTCAGCGAAGGCGCGGGTGGTGGCGGCGGGGTCGAGGTGCCGGGCCCGGGCGCTTTCGTTTTCGAGCCGCAGCCAGTCGAGGAAGGCGAAGGCCTTGCCCGGGAAGCGCGTCCCCGGCACGTAGCGGTCGAGGTAGCGGACGGCGCGGCCCAAGCTCTGGGGGTCGAGGACGGCGCGGGTGCGGGTGCGGAGCTGGTAGGTCTCGAGGAGCTCGACCATGCGGTCCGCCTTCGCCTCGGGGACGTGGATGAGGCGGCAGGCGTTGACCAGGGAGGGCTGGGCCCTTTGGCAATGGACGAGCTCGGCTTCGCTGCACTCGGCGATGAAGCCCATGTCGCGGCTGGTGATGGCGCCTTCGAGGGCTTCGGCGAGGGTGCCCCCGCCGCCGAGGGGACGGCAGAGGCTCGAGAGGCGGCCGGCGTAGAGGTAGTCGCCGTCCTCGGCGAGCTCTTCGGTGATGGCGAGGCACCGCTCCTGCCACATGCCGAGGTAGACCATGCCAGCGAGGATGCGCTCCGCCGAGGTGGACCAGAGCCGCGGGGCGCGCTTGTCTTTGGAGAGGCGGGCGGCGACCTTGCGCAGGGCTGCGGTCTTGCCGACGCCGGGGGCGCCGACGAGGAGGATGGGCTGGGGCCCCTCGATGACGAGGCGGGTGATGACCTCCGAGACGTCGTCCTCGCCGACGACGAGGGGGAGCTTCTTGCGGCGGGCCCGGGTGACCCACTCGTCGGCGACGCGGCCGAGCTCGGGGAAGTCGCCGAGGTCGTCGCCGGGCTTCTTCTTGTCCGCCGCGCCGATGAGGCGTTCGGGGCGCCAGGGGATGACTCGCTCTTCAACTTGCTCGCGGAACTCGTAGAGCCACCGCGGGTCTTTGCCGTGGAGGGCGCCGCCGATGAGGGCTTCGAGGACTGGAGCGACGTCGTCGAGGTCCTCGAAGAGCGACCACCACCCCCAGCGCGGGAGCATGACGCGGAAGGCGCCGGACTCGAGCTTGCTCCAGGCGAAGCTCGGGCGCAGCGGGGTCACGCGATGGCCGATGACCGGGAGGGTGTCGACCATGGTCCGAGGGTGCACGGTGAGGGCGACCCGACGGGTCTCGAAGCGCTCGGTCCAGAGGTAGCGTTCGAGGTCTTCGCCGGTGGCGCGGGCCTCGTGGACCCGGGCTTCGAGCTCTTGGAGAACCTCGGCCTCGTCGCGGCCGTAGCCCGACGGTGGGGGCTGGTCGATCCAGTGCTCCTTCCACCGCATCAAGACGCCGGTGAGGCGACCGTCGTGGTGTTCGGTGAGGTAGACGCGGAAGCCGGGGAGCTCAGCCATCGCTGTCCTCCCCACTTCGGTTTTGATCTGGATCACGGCGGCGGGTCATCCGCACCTGCATGAGCTCGGCGAGCATCTCGAGGGGCGAATGGACCTCGGCGTGGCGGGCGTCGCCGAGGGCGTAGTCTTCGATGGTGAGGGGCGCAATGCCGCCGGAGCCGGCGAGGCCGCGTGGGGGGTCGAAGCGCACGGCGCGGACGATGGGCAGGAGCGACTCGGGGTTGTCGGGGAGGGGAGCATCGCCGGCTTCGAGGGCCCGGTCGAAGGCCCGGCGCGCTTCGACGTGGGACTCGATGACGTCGCCGGCGGTGACACCGACCGCGGCCGGGAAGGCGCGGACCCGGACGACCTCGGTCCCGGCGCGGACGGACTCCCAAACGTGGCAACCTGTCTCGCCTTCGAAGAAGTCGACGACGTGGAGGCCGACGACCTTCATGACGACGTGGTCCGGGCGCTCGGTCGGCAAGAGGTCGAGGGCCTCGCCCGTGTCGCTGGCGAGGGTCAGCAGGGGCTCTCCGCGGCGCCGGGCGGCGACGTCTTCGCAGTCGCCCCGGGCCCGGCGGTAGGCGGCGGTGAGCCAAGGGACGAGGCCCTGGTTTTCGACGAGGGGCCGGGCCGTGGAGGCGCCCTCTCCGAGGCGCAGGAGCTCGATGAAGACGGCGTGGCGGTCGCCCTTCGGCGTGCCATCCGAGAGGACGCGCTCGAGGAAGGTGGTCTCGGCGAGGAGGGTGAGGGCGTCGGCTTTGACGATGGCCCGGGGGCGTCGGTGGAGGCGGGCCCGGCCCCGGGCCTTGGGCCGGCTGCCGAGGCCGCGCCGGGGCTGGGTGGCGCTGGCCGTCGGTGCGTTGGCGAGGGCCTCGTCGACGCGGTCTCGGAGGGCCTCGAGGGATTGCCGTGCGAGCTCGAGCTCGTAGATGGTGTCGGTGTCACCATCGGCGAGG
>JAFDCW010000748.1 GCA_019312705.1 Deltaproteobacteria bacterium | reverse complement strand
AGTCCTCGTGGGTGCGCACGGTGACGGTGTCAATCTTGAGGCGCTTGAAGCGACGGTCCCGGGCCGCTCGCTCCTTGGCCACGCCTTCGAAGTAGAGCCTCCGTACCTGCGGGTCCGAGGTGTCGATCTCCACCAACTCGCCGGTCTCGAGGTCTTCGAGGAGGGCCAGGCCGACGTCGGGGAGCTCTTCTTCGCGGGGGTCGAGGACTTGGATGGGGATGAGATCGTGTTTTGCCGAAGCGACCCGGAGGGGTTTGTCGTAGCCATCCGCGATGAAGTCGCTCACGAGGAAGGCGACGCTTCGGCGCTTGGCAACCTTACCGAGGGTGTCGAGGGCTACGGCGAGGTCCGTGCCCTGGCCCTCGGGCCGAGCGTTGAGGATTTCGGTGACCACGCGCATGACGTGGCCCTTGCCCTTCTTCGCCGGGATGAATTTTTCGATGCGGTCGGTGAAGAGAATCAACCCGACCCGGTCGTTGTTCTTGATCGCGCTGAAGGCCAGGAGCGCCGAGATTTCGGCGACTACTTCGACCTTCGACTGGGCCACCGACGAGAAGCGCTCCGACGCCGAGAGGTCGACGAGGAGCATGACGGTCATCTCGCGCTCTTCGGTGAAGACCTTGACGTAGGCGTCGTTCATGCGCGCGCTGACGTTCCAGTCGATGAAGCGCACGTCGTCGCCGGGCTGATATTGGCGTACTTCGCTGAACGCCATGCCCCGACCCTTGAAGACGGAGTGGTAGCTGCCAGCCAGCTGGTCGTTCGCGAGTCGAGACGTGTGAATCTCGATCTTGCGCAGCTTCTTGATGAGCTCCCGCGGAATCATCTCTTATCAGCTCGAGGGCGATTGGCGTGACTGAGGGGCGTTCACGGAACCTCGACGGCCTCGAAGATTCTTCGGACGATGTGCTCCGACGTGATTTCTTCGGCCTCGGCTTCGTAGGTGCGGATGATGCGGTGGCGGAGCACGTCGGGGCCGACGCTCTTGATGTCTTCGGGGGTGACGTAGCCCCGGTGCTTGATGAACGCGTGGGCCCGTGCCGCCACGTTCAGAGCGATCGAAGCGCGGGGGGACGCGCCGTGGGCGACCATGTCTCCGAGGTCCTTGAGGCCGATCTTCGCGGGGTTCCGCGTCGCGGCGATGATGTCGATGATGTAGTCCTTGATCTTCTCGTCGACGTAGACCTGACCCACCACGCCGCGGGCCTCGAGGAGCTGGGTCGTGGTGGTCATCCGGTTGACCGCCAAGGGATCGGGGCGTGACTCGTCACCGGCCGCCGTCGGCCCCAGCAATGCGTAGTCGGCCATGCGCTCCATGATGGCGCGCTCTTCGTCCCGGGTCGGATAGCTCACGCGCACGTGCATCATGAAGCGGTCGACCTGGGCCTCGGGGAGGGGATAGGTGCCCTCCTGCTCGATCGGGTTCTGGGTCGCCATGACCATGAAGGGCTGGTCGAGCTTGTGGGTCGTATCCCCGATGGTGACCTGGAGCTCCTGCATCGCTTCGAGGAGCGCGCTCTGGACCTTGGCGGGAGCGCGATTGATTTCGTCGGCGAGGACCAGGTTGGCGAAGATGGGGCCCTTCCGTGCAGAGAACTCCCCGGACCGCTGGTTGTAGATGACCGTGCCCACGACGTCTGCCGGGAGCAGGTCGGGGGTGAACTGGATGCGGGAGAAGTGCGCGTGCACCGTCGACGCCACGGTCTTGACCGTCAGGGTCTTGGCGAGGCCGGGCACACCCTCGAGGAGGATGTGGCCCCCGGTGAGCAGTCCGATGAGGATCCGCTCGACCATGTGATCCTGGCCGACGATGACCTTGCGGACCTCGTGAAGGATAGGGTCGATGAATGCGCTCTCGCGCTGCACCAGATCGTTGATCGCCCGGACGTCGCTATACATGGCTTTTCTTGCTCTCTGCTGGCCCCGGCGGGGGCTCCGGCTCGGGGGACCGCACGAGCTAGCACGAGGCCCGACGGGTCGGCAACACTCGCGGAACTCCTTCTATTTCTCCGGACCCTGGGCCATAGTCGGGCCGCGGAGCTTCAATTGGCCGGGAGCATTTTCAGCGTGCGAATTCAAGGGTTGGGGGGCGCGCTCACGGGGGTCGGGGCCCTTCTGGGGCTGCTGCTGCTCGCGGGCTGCGGCGGCGGGCTACGCGACTTCCCTCTCGAGGAGATCGTGTGGGTCGACGAAGACCAGCGCCCCATCGCCGAACCTCCAGCCAGCTTCTATTCCTCGTACAGCTGGGACGGCGCCGACAACTCGGTCTTCCGACCGCTGAGCGACTTGCTGCTCTTCGAGCGGTCCCAGCGGGCCATCAACGTCAACGCCCTCGACGAGGTGCCCGACTCGAGCTGGTATGTGAACCGCCTCTCCCGGGAGGCGTGGAGCCCAGAGCGCGTCGCTCGGGGTCCCTGTGCGGATGTGAACGACGACCTCCCCGGGCCCTGGACGATCGTCGGCGGCAAACCCGACGGCGCGAACCCTGGCTTTCAGATCCAAGACGCGGCGGGGCAGCGCTACCTGATGAAGACCGACGGAGACCTTCAGGCAGAGCGCCCGGGCGCCGCCGATGTCATCGGCAGTCTGATCTTCTACGCGGCCGGTTACCACGCGCCGTGCAACCGGGTCGTCGTCTTCGACCGGGACAACCTCATGCTCGGCGAAGGCGTGGAGATCGAACGCACGAACGGCAGCTCCGAGCCGTTGACGGAAGAACTCGTGTCGGAGGTCCTCGAGAAGGCGACGCGCCTCGAGGATGGACGATACCGCGCGTCCGTGAGCCAGTTCGTCGAAGGGCGGCCGATCAGCCCCTGGCGCTACTGGGGCATGCGCGAGGACGACCCCAACGACGCGGTCCCCCACGAGCACCGCCGGGACCTCCGGGGCATGTACGTACTCTCGGCGTGGACGGATCACATCGATGCTCGCCAGGAGAACACGATGGCGGCATGGATGACCGTCGATGAAGAGTCGGGCGCCGGCTACGTGCGCCATTACGTGATCGACTTCGGCGACTGCT
>JAFDCW010000102.1 GCA_019312705.1 Deltaproteobacteria bacterium | reverse complement strand
CTCGCCCGTGTCGCCGAGGGCCGCTTGCAACAGAAGCGAGCGGCCGAACTTCTGGGCCTGAGCGTACGGCAGGTTCGACGCCTGTGCCGCGCCTATTCGGACGAGGGGCCACGGGGCCTGGCGTCGAAGAGTCGCGGGCAACCGAGCAACCGGCGTTTCGCAGATTCGGTCCGTGACGGTGCCGTCGGGCTCATCAAGGCCCACTACGCGGACTTCGGACCGACGTTTGCTCTGGAGAAGCTGGTGGAGAAGCACGGCTTCGACGTCTCGGTCACGACCTTGCGGACATGGATGATCGACGCTGGTCTGTGGACGCCGAGGAAGCTTCGAGACCGCCGTGTGCACCAGCCTCGCCGCCGCCGAGCCTGCCTCGGCGAGCTGATCCAGATCGACGGCAGCGACCACGAGTGGTTCGAGGACCGTGCGCCGCGATGCGTGCTTCTCGTCTTCGTGGATGACGCCACAGGCGACCTGATGGAGCTGCGTTTCGCCCGTTCGGAATCGACCTTCGAGTACTTCACGTCGGTGCGACGTTACCTCGAGCGTCATGGTCGACCGGTCGCGTTCTACAGCGACAAGGCGTCGATCTTCCGCGTGAATCGAAAGGACCACGCGGGGTCAGGACTAACCCAGTTCGGTCGCGCGATGAGCGAGCTCAACATCGATGTCATCTGCGCCAACTCGGCGCCCGCCAAGGGTCGCGTCGAGCGAGCGCACCAGACTCTGCAAGACCGCCTGGTGAAGGAGATGCGCCTTGCAGGCGTGAGCTCCATCGACGAAGGCAACGCATTCCTGCCCGCGTTCTGCGAGGACTACAATCGGCGCTTTGGCCGGTCGGCCCAGAGCCCGCACGACGCGCATCGCCCTCTGCTCGCGACCGAGAAACTCGACGACATCTTCTGCCTCCAGGTGGAGCGCAAGGTGACTCGCAGCCTGACGCTCCACTACAAGCGGGTGATGTACCTGCTGGTGCCGTCCGCCGAGGCCCATGATGCGAAGGGCAAGCGCGTGCGCGTCTACGAAGACGACGACGGCAACGTGAGCATTCGCGCGGGCGACGTCGAACTGCCCGCCCGTCCCTTCGCCAAAGAACCGCGGGCTTGCATCCGACCCGGCGACATCGTCGAGGACAAGCTGCTCGGCGCAGTGCCGAGCGCCGCCTCGTGACTCAAAGGCTCAAGGCCGCCGGGGCAAGGTCCTGATATCCAAACCGGACATTTCTACTTAACGCAAAACCGGACATTTCTAACTTGCGTTGGCAACGATCCTTCACTGCGACGCGATCAGTACAGCAAGGCTGTGAAACCGGGCATACCCGCTCGAGCGCTTGCACCGGAGCCAAAGATGCTCAGCGAAAGAGATCGGCCAGCGCGTGCGCGGCGAACGTGTAGTCCGACGGGAAGTTGTTCCGCTCGAGGTCGCGCCCGTGATTTGCGCGAAGGAGGATCTCCTCGACGCTCAGGTCGGTGCCCGCGTGCTGGTGGCAGCCCACACAGTTGGTGGGCCCGTTGCCCACGCCGCGCTCGAGGTAGGGATTGCTGCACCAGCTCGGACCGCCGACGCCCTCGTGCACTGCCGCGAGAGCCTGGCCGAGGGATGGCTCTGGCACGCCTCCCGTCGGGTCGACGTCGCTCTCGGCAAAATCGGTCGCGGCGCACATCTTGTAGTTCGCCCACAGTGTGCCATCGAGCGCCGCCGGACGGTCGGCGCCAAAGTCGACGTCGGGTTGGTCCGACCACCACATCGTCACCCAGACCCAGTGGTCGAGCTCCTTGGTCATGACGTGCAGCGCGGCCAGGCGGAACCGATTGCCGCCGGGCACCTCGAGCGTGAAGATCTCGTCCGAACCAGGGTCGGCCTGCGCTTCACCGTCGCCCCAGTCACCATCGCCCGCGAGCAGCTTGCTCAGCGTCTCGGCGCTCGTATCGAAGACCGGCAGCTGCACGCCAAAACCCACGCGCCGATAGTCGGCCTTGAAGATGACCGAGCCCATCGGGAAGCCGTCATCGATGCAGGGTATGTACGGAGCCTCGCGCGCGTCGTATGTCACCACGACAGCGCTCGGAGTGGCCGTGCGCGGCCGCGCGACCAGCTCGATGAAGGCCGGCCCCTCGGCTTCGCACGCCGAGTTGGTGCACGCGGCGCCCGGCGCGCCGAGCATCGTGACCTCTACGTCACCTTCGATATCCGCGCGGAACGAACCACCCGGCGCGACGCGATAGGGGCCGAGCCTCTCGGTGCCGCACGTGGAGAGCTCGACCCGCTCGGTCAGAGGATCGCCGCTGGATTCCGGGCCGGCCTCATGCCACTCCGGTGCACCCTCAGCCAGACAGAGCCCGGTGCGCTCGTGACTCGAGAGCAGGTGACGCGCCGCTAGCGGCCCGTACGTGATCCGCTCGATGCCACCGGCACCGCGAACACGTTCTTCGGAGTCCATGGACGCGATGTAGTCCGCCAGTCGGTCGGCCGGCCAAGCCTCCTGCTCGAAGACGGAGGACGCGTTCCATTCGAAGGCGTCGTCCAGCTCTGCCTCGGTGAAGGGCCCGAGGGCGCCGGCGCCGCGCACTTCCGAGATGCGACCCACGACGCGTTGAAGGTCCTCCCGGTCGTAGAAGGTCTGAAAGAGCGGAACATCGTGGGCCTCGGCCAGGCCATCCACCGCGACCGGGCGCAGCGCGCGCTGGGCGACGTCCCACCCCAACGCGCGTCGCTCACTCTGCGAGACTTGGAGCTTTTCCTCCCGGGCAGCGATGGACGGATCGCTCGCGTAAGGCACGGCCTCACCGAGCACGTAGCGCCCCGGCGCAGTGAGCGCCGAGAGCCCAGCCCCTTCACACACCTCCGGGCCCTCGGGCCCCGCGCACCCGAAGGCAACTAGCAACACGGCCACAGAGCCCGTGGCCCTCATGGAGCAGGTACCAGCGCCGCGTTGGCCGCGACCATGTATTCGCCCGCTGCGGTGCGCTCGATGTCACGCACGATGAAGTAGATCCACCCGTCGGAGCGGAAGTGAGGGAAGAGCGCGTACTGCCCCGGCCTCATGTTGGTGATCCGCCGCTGGTCGCCGGTGACGAGGTCCATCAAGAAGAGGTTGGCGCCGCCGCGCGAGGCATAGCCCGCAAACCCGGGGTCGTCGGGCCCGGTGAAGCCGAGCTCCACGGCGTCGGTGTCCGCGATGTACCGGTGAAGGACCATGTATCGCTCGTCGAAGCTGAAGCCGGGCTTCGACCCGCGCTCGCAGTAGCTCGCGATGACGGGCGCATCGACGATGTAGGAAGTGGCGTCCGGCGTGGCGATGACCTCGCGCAGGACAAAACCGCTCTGCGTGCCGTCGGTGCCGCGCGACCGGGCGACCGTCAGACGACTCGAGGGCGAGATGACCGCGTCCCCCTGGAAGGGTGTCGTGACGCGAACCGCCGTTCGTGGTCTGTAGGTGTCGCCCTCGTTGATGATGGGCACGAACGACATCCGAGAACCGATCGTGAAGGAGACACCGAGCGGACCCGTCACGTCGTGGCCGCCGTCGTCGCTCAGGAACTGGCCGAAGATCGTCCAGTAGTCACCGCCGTCGACCGCCCCCAAATGCTGGTAGAGGCCCACGGCCCCGAACACGGAGCAGCCGGTCTCACCGAAGGTGATGTCGGTGGCCGTCTCGAGCAGGGTCTGATTGCAGAAGCCGCCGCCTCCGGACCCTACGCCCTGAAATACGAAGCCGCTGTTGTCGGGGAAGAAGCCCGGGTCGTAGAGCGCGTCGATCGGAATGACCACCCCGCGCTCGAGGTCGATGACCGAGGAGTTCCGCACGCTGCCGCCGCCTTGCCCGATGAAGCGCCCGTCGGCGGAGCTGCGCGTCCAAAAGGACGACGTGTAATCCGTCTCGAAGAGAATGCGTAGGTCACCGTCGATGGCCCAGCCGTCGCCGTAGGCGACCTCTGTCGAGAGCGGCAGCAGGGACAGGCAGTCCACGCCCACCTGGCCCGCCTCGCATCCGTACATGGCGAGGCCGCGGTCGCGGTTCAAGACCGCCCAGCCCTCCGTCTCCATCGCCGCAACGTGCGCCGCGACATCGGCACTGATGGTCGGCACGCAGCGCATGCCCCCGCCGGTGACCTGCTCATCGACGAGCGGCATGCCACGTGCGGCCCAGCTCAACACCAGATCGACGTCGGGCTGTTCGAGCAGACTCACGGGTCGCCGCGGCATCTGGAAGCGACGCCGGAAAGAGTCGGCCTCGGTCATGTCGACCGCGTCGAAGTACTCGACGTCGAGAAGCCGCGTGAACCACTCGAGCGAGACAGCCGTGGTGAGCAGGCTCAGCACCTCGGGATCCGGATCGCGCATCGGTCCTGCGAAGCACGCGAGAATGGAATCGACCTGATCGTGGAAGTTCGGGTCGAGGGCCCCGATGCAGTCGAGGGCCGCGGTCGTCGTCGTGCCCCAGTCCTGCAAACGCTCGAGGGTGAGCCCGTGACACGTCGTGCAGCTGAGACTGTCCTCGTCCACGCCGGCGAGCACGGTGAACGCGGCCGCCGCGAGCTCGTCGTCGGGCAACGTGCTCGGCGTGTAGAGGGTCACATCCACGTAACCGACATCGGGGCCGGTATCGGGGGGGCCGGTATCGGGGGGGCCGGTGTCGGGGGGGCCGGTGTCGAGGGGTCCGGTGTCGAGGCTCGAGTCGGTGGGCCCGGCGTCGCCGCCACTGTCCCCTAACGGGGGCCTGTCATCTCCGCAGCCGGACGCCGCGAGGAAGAGCGCAAACATGAGGGTCATCGTCAACTGCCGTGTCGTTTCCCGCATCGAAACCCTCCTGAGCCGTACAGCCAGTTTTGTCCGTTCTCAGGCTGGGCTCAAGCGGTCCTGCCCACAACGGCCGCCGGAGTGACAGAACACACACAAACCCGCGCACGCTGCGCCTTGGGCGAGGGCGGGCCGACCGTACGCCACGACCCGCTTCCGCCAGCGTGCGTTACCCGCGAGCAAGCTGCCGGGCTCGTCCTTCGTAGAAACCGAAGATCACTTTGGTAAATGCGGCGAGCACCGCACGGGCCAGGTCGTGGTCGAAAGCGACACGAAATCGTAGGCCAAAGGGCAGGCTCAATACCCACTGCCGGGTGGGGACGTAAGGAACTACTTCATCGACGAGGTGCGCGGCCCTCGCCGTCATGCGCCGTCCCCCACATGAGGGACAGAACCCGCGCCCCTTGCAGCTGAACGCAACCAGGCGGTCGGTGCCGCAATCGTCGCAGCGGAACCTGGCGAAGCCGTGGGCGAGGACGCCGCATTCGAGGAAGCTGCGCATCTCGGCTTCGACGAAGCTGGGCACTCCGCTGCGGTCGCTGTCGCCTCGGGCCGCCTCAGCCAGGAACGTTTGCAGATGCTCGCGTATCACCTGATGCAAGAGCGAACCCTCACGGTCGCGCCGTTCGTATTGACGCTTCTTCCGCGGGACCGACGGATACACCCTCGCCAGGCAGAGCGACTTCCGCCGCGCCTGGCTCGGTGGGCTGAACGCCGTCCAGGCCAAGGTCGACGCACTGCTCGACGACGACAACCGCATCGAGCTGGGGCCCGTCGCCTACGACTCGGTCGTCGCCAAGGGCAGAGGCGATGAGCTGGTCTTGATTCACCGATCGTAGCGGGCCCGACGGCTCTGCGCGACTGCGCGCTCCCGGCGCCGCTTGAGCCCCGCTTCGCGGCCTTCTTGGATTGATGGTAGGGTGGGGATGGACGCGGGATTCCATCCTCCCAACCCCCGCTATTCCCACGTGTGACCGATGCCTAAAGCCTTCGCCTTTTTCTCCCTCGTCGTCGCGGTCCTCGCCACGGGATGCGCGACCAACGTCACAGAAGCGCTGACCTGCAATGAAGCCGCGGAAACGCTCCGAAGCTGCGACGCAGAACCAGACCCCGATCTGTGCTCAGACGAATCGCCAGCCGCCCAACGGCTCGCCTCCGATGATTGTGCGGGGCCTGGAAAGGCAGATTTGTTCGGCGAGCGAGAGCTGGGGGACGAATGCAGTTGGGACTGGCAGTGTTGGGCGGAGCTGGATCTCATTTGCGTCCGGGTCTGCGCCGCTCCTCTGAGCATTGGAGAAACGTGCGAAGAGGACGATGACTGCGAATCGAACAACTGCTACAACTTGACGTGCCACGGAAACGCGATCGGTGACTTTTGTTCTGACGACGATCAGTGCACCACCAACAACTGTTGGGGTTATTCTTGTCGGGGCACCGGGCCCGGCGAGCGTTGCGAGGACGACGACGACTGTGACTCCGGAGTGTGTTTCGGAGAGATGTGCCGCTGAGTAGCGGCCGATAGTCATGATGAAATGCGCTGGCTCAACGAGTTGACGGAATGCAGACAGGCGATGCTCGGACGCCTGATACGCTGCGCGACCCATGGGCAAACGACTCGAATCCTTTGAAGGACGCGGCGTATTGGTGACCGTGGCGTCGTCCGGCATCGGTCGGGGCCTGGCCCTCGAAGCGGGGCGGCGCGGCGCCCGGGTGGCCCTCGTCGCCCGACGCAAGAACAAGCTGGAAGAGGTCGCCGAGGAGATCGTGGCCTCTGGAGGACAGGCCTTCGTCATCGAAGCAGACCTCGGAGACCGCGAACAAGCGACACGGGCGGTTGCGCGCGCCGAAGAGGTGCTCGGCGCCGTCGATGTCGGCATCCTCAACGCCGGCTACGGTCGTCACCAGACCCTCGTCGAGCACGACCTCGAGGACGCTGAGCGCATGATCCAGGTAAACGTCCTCGGGACCCTCTACTGCGCGAGCCCCCTCGCCCGGGCCATGGCCGCCCGCGGCGAAGGCTGGCTGGTCTTCATGGCGTCGATCGCGGGATTGGTCCCGGTGCCCGGCGAGGCGGTCTACGCCGCGACCAAGTTCGCGGTGGTGGGCCTCGCCGAGTCCATCTCGATCGAACTCGAGCCGAAGGGCGTGCACGTCCTGACCGTCTGCCCGGGCGCCGTAAACACCGCCTTCGTCCCACCCGAGGAACTGGACCGCATGCCCGAGGCGGGGCGGAAGCTGATGATCGAACCCGAAGAGGTCGTGGCCGCGACGGTGAAGGCCCTCGAGAAGGGCAAGAACCGCATCATCGTGCCGAAGATGCTCGAGGTCGCGGTCACCGCCCGCGGCGTCGCCCCGTCGGTCGTGAGGAGCGGAACCGCCTGGGCGGCGCGCAGCGTGCTCGATCGCATCAAGGGCTGAGCGCCGCGCCAAAGACGGTCAAAGGCCGTCAGAGTCCGTCCACGAAGGTCCGTACTCGCTCGACGTAAACGTCGTAGCCGAGCAGCCTGGGTACGTCGTCGTGACCCCCCGCCACCCGTTCGACTTCGCCGCGACCAGGGTTGTGCTCCTCGTAGTGGGCGAACACCGGGTCGGCATGGCGCACGGGCGGGAAGACGGCGTCTTGGTCGGCGGCGAAGAGCAAGAGCGGGACGGCGCTTGCGGCGGTGTCATCGCGCACGCTGACATTGCGCTCGAAGAGCGCCTCGGGGGGCACATTGGTGCCAAACTGGTCGGCGACCATCGTCTCGAGGGAGTTGGGCGGGACCTCGAGGATGAGCGCCCGAGGCCTCTGCTCCTGGGCCACGTGCCCCGCCGCGAGACACCCTATCGAGTTGCCGTAGATCACCACCTCGGGGGCGCCGAGTTCACGGTCGACGAAGTCGAGGGTCGCCCGAGCATCCTCGAGGAGCGAGGACACGTCGGTGCTCCCGGTGCTGACGCCGTAGCCGCGGTAATCGACCACGAGGGTCGGGTAGCCCGTTGCATGAAGCAGCCTCGTCCGGGCCCAGTAGTAGTCGAGGTGCTGGGCCGAGCCGTGGAAGAAGACGATCAAGGTATCGTCGGGGCCAACGTCGCTGTCGGCGAGGAGAACCGCGGCGAGGCGCTCGGCGCCGCTCTCGATCTGGACCTGGCGAATCGCCCCGGGCAGAACAGGGTCGAGCCCTCGGAGGGCCTCCCGGTCGAGCATCTGCCCGGCATACGCGTCGTAGCCGTAGGAGTCGAGGGGCTGCCCATTGAAGAGCACGAAGTCGACGGCGCACCCGCCCAACGAGACACCCACAACCGCGCCCAGCAGGAGCCCGATCGGGGACACGATCGGGGACCTGATCATTGGTTGGCTCCACCGAGGGCCCAGCTGAAGCCGAGGACGGCGCCGAGGGAGCCCTGGCCACCGAGGTCGGCGACGTCGACGAGACGGAACTCATCGCTGATGTTGGGCGTGTAGTAGCGAAGCTCGACCGAGAACTGCCAGATCTCGTTCCCGAGGGTTTGGCCGAGGTGCATGACCGGGAGCACGCGGCTGGGCTGATCGTTGCCGTCACCCCTGGAGGCGAGGTCGAACCACACGGTGACGCCCACGTAGGTGTAGAAGTGACGGTCGGGCCACTGCCAGAGCGCCGTCACCCCGATGTCTGGGTAGAGCCGCATCGTATCGACGCCGCGTCCGCGGAAGGGCACGAGACCGTGCACCTTGACCGGGAAGATCAGCCCGGGGCGAAAGCCCTCAGGACGAAGGGGACGGAAGTTGACGCCGGCGTCGAGGGCGAGACCACCCACGAAGAGCTCGGTGACCTGAAGACCCGCCTCGAGGTCGAAGAGTTCGTGCAGACCGTAGCCGTAGCCAGCGGTGATGACCGGCGCCGGCATATAGATGCCGGTCCCCCGCCCCACCTCCGCGATGGGGCCGCCAAAGCCTGCGGACAGGATGTGCTGCCCCACCTCGACGGGGGCGACCCGCCGCACGGGGGCACAGGCCGCCACGATCACAAGCAAGAAGGGGCTGAGCCAGAGCCCAGCCCCCATGCGGAACGATCGTCGTGTCAGTCGACGTCTCAGTCGTCGTCTTCAGGGACCGCCATCGCGTCGAGGCGCTGAAGGCTCGGCGCCTTGGTGATCTCGGTCAGGAGATGGGCGATGTCGAAGAAGTCGCTGGCCTCGAAGCCCGCGTTGTTGAGGCCCTCGACGAGGCTCGCGCCCATCGCGACGAGGCGCGTGTAGGTGAAGCCCGTGACCCGGGGGGTGAGGGAGAGGACCGGCGAGAAGCGCGCGAGGAAGCGCTTCATCGGAGTGACCTTGATCCAGAGGTGCTCGTCGGGGTGCACGAGCGCGCCGGGCGTCGTGGCGAGCTCCCAGGAGACGTTGCCGCCGACCTCGAGGGCCTGGGCAAAGCGCTCGAAGCGCGCCTCGTAGGGGCCCGTCCCGTAGAGCATGGCGAGGACTGAAGCCTGGAGCTCTTCGAGGTTCTCGGAGGGCACGGCGTCGATCGGCGCGAGCTGCTTGGCGTTGACGAGGTCAGTCGCCTTGAGCACGTCGCGCAGCATGTCGCGGGCGGCCGCCGGGGTGAGAGCACCGAAGCTCGCCTTGCCGAGGCGCTCACGGGCATCCTCGATGGCGGCGTCGCGGTGCCTCTTGAGGCGACGGGTCGCCTGGGAGCCACGGACCTTCGCGTCGTACTCGTCGCCCTTGAATCCCTCGGGGAAGAGGTCCTTCGCGACGGTCACGAATGCGTCGAAGCCGAGAGCCGGCTTATCCGAGGGCTTGGCCGGGCGCACGCGCTCGTCGACCGTCTTGGCGAGCATCGCCTTGAGGTTCGATACGATCCGCGGCGTGCCGTCGGGCTTCGGCAGCACGGGCTCGAGGAGCTCGTAGTAGCCGATCTTGAAGACCCGGAGGCGGCCGTCCTGGAACTGGAAGCCCCGGCGATCGTCACTCTCGAAGGCCAGGATCGCGTAACCCCACTCTTCGCGCTTCTTGCTGTGGGCGTAAACGGTGTCGGTTGTCGCGAAGGTATCCAAAAGTCTTCTCCGTCACGGTTCGTTCGCATGGCCCGGGCCCACGAAAAACCGTGCTAAATCGCATGCATAGCCCCAACTTGGGGCGGAATTTGGGCCGCGAGGCGCGTAACCTTAGCAAGAAAATGGCCTCGTGCGCCCTGTAAGTGCACATACCGCCCCTATTCAAGGACGTCATGTCACGAAATTATAAGCTTTTTTATTGGCCGATGATCCCAGGCCGCGGGGAGTACGTGCGTTTGGCCCTCGAATACGCCGGGGCGTCGTACGTCGACGTCGCCCGGCAGGCGCCTGAAGAAGGGGGAGGGGTGAAGAATCTCGTCGCTTTCCTCGGCGCCGCCGAGGCGCCGCTGCCCTTCGCGCCGCCGGTCCTCGTCGATGGCGAGGTGCGCCTCGGGCAGACCGCCGCGATCCTCGACTACCTCGGCCCGCGCCTCGGCCTCGCGCCCGAGTCCGCCCCCGGCCGGTCGACCGCGCTGATGCATCAGCTGACGGTTTCGGACCTGGTCAGCGAGGTGCACGATACCCACCACCCA
>JAFDCW010000747.1 GCA_019312705.1 Deltaproteobacteria bacterium | reverse complement strand
GCAGGAGCACTACGGGGCCGTTCGGATAGATGCGCGGCGCGACGACTTCGCCGACGGCGTCGTACCAAAGCCCCGCCTCATCGTGGAAGCGCTCGCTGGCGTAGCTGGGCACAGGGAACATCTGAGGAGGGAAGGGGAGGATGACCGGGTTTTGACGCGGCGAGCGGGCCTGGCAGGCTTTGTCGTAGACGACCCGTTCGGGAAGGCCGAAGTGGGTCATCTCGGCGTTGATGTGAGGGCCCGGACGGATGAAGACCCAGAGCCCTTCTTCGGCGGCGAGGTCGATGAAGCGGCCGAGGTCGTGGCGCGGGTCCTTCGCTCCGAAATCGAAGACCCCCGGGGACACCTCGTGCACGCCCCAGGGCGTGTAGGTCTCGACGATGGGCAGACCCATATTGCGCAGCTCCCGGAGAGCCGGGCGCCACGCGTCGGGGTCGAGGCGAAAGTAGTGCATCGCCCCGGACAAGAGCGGCATGCGCTCGCGCCCCACGCGCAGGGTGCGGCCTTCGATGCGCACATCATCCCGCCCGTTGGCACCCTTCTTGGCGCTGGACTTTCTGGCTCTCGACTTCGCCACCGGTTTGCTTCCGCGCGGCAGCGTAAACGAGGATTCCGGGGACGGTATGAGCTTTCTTACTTTCCCTCGGCGAAAGTAAGAAAGCTTATACCGTCCCCGATGGTAGAACCTCCGGGTGACGTATCTCCTCGTCGCCCTCGGGGGCGCCCTCGGGGCGACCCTCCGCCACACGGCCAACCTCTGGGCCGGCAGCGCCTTTGGGCCCGGCTGGCCCTGGGGAACCCTGGTCGTTAACGCCCTCGGCTCGTTTGCTCTCGGGGTCGTCATGGAACTCGGCGAGGGGCGCACCATCTTCGGCGTAGATGCCCGTGTGCCCCTCGGCGTCGGCTTGATGGGCGGCTTTACGACCTACTCGAGCTTCAACCTAGAGGTGATCCGCCTCTGGGAGGGCGGCCAGATGGGCCGAGCGGCGGGATATTCGGGGGGCACCTTCGTCCTGTGCCTGCTGTGCGGCTATGCCGGTCTTGCGGTCGCAAAGGCTCTCAAGAGCACTTAACCGTCCGGACACCCCTAGGATTGCCGCCAGTCTGTGCACCCTCACGGATTCGGGTGCCGGCCGACAATCGCGGGTTTCGCCCACGACGGTGTCGGCCTACCATGCGGGACTCACGGAGGGCCGTATGACCGCGATCGTCGTCGTTGGAGCGCAGTGGGGAGATGAAGGCAAGGGCAGCTTGTCGGACGTACTGTCGTACGACGCAAAGTTGCTCGTGCAGTATGGCGGTGGCGGCAATCCCGCCCAAACCATTGCAGTCGAAGGCAACCGGCTGGTCTTCGACGTGTTGCCCCCGGAGCCGATGCGGCGCGGGTCGACCTGCCTGCTTGCCCAGGGCATGGCCGTCGACCCGAAGCTGCTCGTCGAAGAGCTAGCTCTTCTCGATGAGCACGGCGTCTCCGCAGGTGAGGCCCTCGTATGCCGCAGGGCCCACGCGATCCTGCCGCACCACATCCTCGTCGACGAACTACGCCACGAAGAAGAGGGCGCGTCCGGGGCGCGACGGCGCGGGATTGGTCCTACATACGCCGACAAGCTCGCGCGTCGTGGCGTGCAAATCGGCGATCTCTCGCGTGACGGTCTCGCCGACAAGGTCGCAGCGAGCCTCGCCGGGTGGACCACCATCATCGAGTCGCTCGGTGGCACGGTTCCCGACGTCGGCGCTATGACCGAGCAGTTGCGCGCTCTCGGCGACCGCCTCGCGAAACACATGACCGATGGCTCAGTGCACGTCGCCGCCGCCCTCGAGCGCGGCGAGCACGTCATCATCGAGGCCCCCTTTGGCACCATGGTCGACGTCGACATGGGCGCCTACCCCTACGTCATCGCAGCCACGACGGTCGCCGGCGGAGCGGCCCCCGGGGTCGGCCTGCCGCCAACCGCCGTCACCCGGGTCATCGGCGTCGCCAAGGCTTACTCGACTCGGCCGGGTCGCGGGCCCATGGGCTCCGAGGTGACCGGGGATCTCGCCAAGCATCTCATCGACAAGGGCCAGGAGTTCACTCAGGACGGCCGCCCCAGGCGCGTCGGCATGCTCGACCTCGCGGGCCTGCGCTTCGCCCGGCGTATCAACGGCTTCGACGAACTGTTTCTCACCAAGCTCGACGTGCTCTCGGGCCTCGCCGAGATCCCCGTATGCGTTGGCTATCAGCTCGACGGTCAGGACCTGGACGAGCCGCCCATGCACGGCCTCTCCAGGGCGACCCCGAAGACCGAAATGCGCCCTGGCTGGACCGAGAGCCTCGAAGGGTGCCGGGTCCCCGACGATCTACCCGAGAAGGCCCGAGACTTCGTACGGTTCGTCGAAGAGCAGGTCGGCGCAGAGATCACCATGGTCGGCGTCGGCCCCGACCGCGCCGCGACCATCGTCAAAAGGTCGCCCTTCGCCTTCTAAAAAGCACCGTCTGGGCCGCGATACCCGGCGCGATCTCGCCCCGGTTGCTGCGCTGCCTGCTCACCGACAAAAGTCGGCTCCGCGGGCTGCTCGCAACCGGAACGACCTCGCTTGGGTCTCACGACCCAGCCGGCACTTTTTTGCCGCGCTTGAGGGCGGGCTGGCAGGCATGACGTCGCTGACCCAGCCGGTGCTTTTTGCCGCGCTTGAGGGTGGGCTGGCAGGCACGGCGTCGCTTGGACCCAGCCGGTGCTTTTTGCCGCGCTTGAGGGGGGGCTGGCAGGCACGACGTCGCTTGGACCCAGCCGGCGCTGTTTCGCCCGTCTAATGTGCCGCGGCGGCTTCGGTGAGTGCGGCTACTATCGGCGCCGGGTCCTTGAAGCCCTCGACGATGCGGTTCTGCCCGTCCCAGGTTGCCGCCACCGCCGCCGTGAAGGCGTCTTTGGTCGGCGCCGCCCCGATGAGCTTCTTGGCGAGGACCCCCGGGGCGGCCTCGTCTTGATAGAAGTCTCCGGCGACCTGAACGTTCTCGACGAGGCCCTCCTGGTCGAGAGCGAGGCC
>JAFDCW010000746.1 GCA_019312705.1 Deltaproteobacteria bacterium | reverse complement strand
CGCGAGTCGTTCCCAGGGCAACATCGGCGGGGGATAGCTCGGATCGGGGTCTTCGTCAGGTCGGCGGGAAGGCGGTGGGGCGATAGGTGCGAGCGGTAGGGGTGTGATCTGGGATGACGGCGTGGGTGGGGGTGCCCCCACCCACGCCGTCATCGCGCTCAATCGCGCTCTTCGTCAGCGCCTCACCCCCCGGGGAGCGGCTGGGCGCAGGCATTGAGGAACGTGCACCGCTCGTGGCGGCCGCCCGCTTCGGCCGAGGAACAGGACGTTGCGGCCCCGTCGCAGCCGGGGGGCGTATTGCACGTCTGCCCGTCTCCGCAGCAGACGCGGGTCGACTCGAGGCATCGGTTCTGGCCGCCGAGGCGCACGCAGACTTCATCCCGCGCGCAACCGTTCCGGCAGCCCACCTCCGCCGGGAATGCGAAGTCGACACAATCCCAGCACTGGTTCGAACTCCGCTCGCAGTGGCGACCGTGCCCCGGCGTCTGCGGCGGCGGTGGTGGTGGCGGTGGTGGTGGTGGCGGCGGTGGCGGTGGCGGTTCGACGCGGGCCCGGGGCACCTCGATGGTGAGGCGGATACAACGTGCATGGCGGACACGCTCCCGAGCGACGACGATCTCCATGTGCCCGGGGGCCGTCATGCGCTGGAGGATGACCGAGAGTTCGCGCCGATCATTGACGCGCACTCCATCCACCGCGTGGACGATCTCCCGGCGCCGCACTCCGGTGAGGGCGAGGGCATGCCCATCGTGGACGGTCACTCTCACGCCCGCGGGCCGGTTGCCTTCGAAGTGCGTATTGAAGCGCGCTCCGCCGCCGGTGACCTCGGCCAGCGTCACCGGCGCGACGGTGCGCTCGATGACGTCCCCGGTCGCGTCGCAGCTGGGAATTTCGCGAACGGGTCCGCCCACGACGGGGAAGACCCGAAGGAAGGCGCCCGTCAGATCGTCGTACCCGGGAAGATCGTCCCGACCGGCGAGAAGGTAGAAGTGATGGTGGGCGAGCCAGGCCCGCCCCGAGACGTCGCCTAGACGTACTTCGTGCACCGTGCCGTCGGGAAACGTCTGCTCGGGGGCGGCGTTGTACGGCCCCTCGTCGAAGACGACCCGGACGCCGTCGCTGAGTGGCAAGGCAAATACGTTGGCCCGGCAGTTGCCGTTCAGGTAGCGCGCCTTGAGGCCCCAGTAGTTGGTGGTCGTCCCCATCGGCACGACGCCCTGCCGGCATTCGATGCGTCGAAAATTGCCCAGCCGGACCGGAATCGCTTCGCACGCCTCGCCTTCGAGGCTCTCACCTTCGAAGAGACGCCTGGTGACCGATACCCGGTCCCCGTTGTCGAGGCGGTGAAGAACGTAGGTCCACCGGCCCGGGGTGGAAGTCCGGTAGATCGTTGGCTCGATTCGCTGCCGCGGCGGGCGAAAGCGCTGCATCCGGCAGCGCCGCGGGGGGCAGTCGTTGCGGGCGCCGGACGGCAGGCAGTAGGGGTCGCAGACCTCTCGCATGTTCTCGTGGGTAAACCGTTGCACGGTGGTCTCGCCGGCGGGGTCGTAGATGGTCAGCTCCATCTGCACCGGCCCCACCAGCTCCTCTTGCACCTGCACTTCGAACTCGAAAGGCGGGATCACCATGGCGCGCGAAGACTGGCGGTCGCGGAGCTCGAGGGTCAGCCCTTCGGAGGTGAATGACGGATGCGCAGGCTCCGTGACCTCCGTGCATCGCGGCTGCACGCCGGCGGATTCGTCGTCCGCCTGGCCGGGCGCCCCAGAGGCGCCCGAAGGGTTTCCCGGTGCCGAACCGCCGCCACACCCGAGGGCCAGGGCGACGAGCAGACAAAGCCCCGGACCCCGCGCGATCACCACGAGAAGCTCTTCGCCGTGAACTCTCCGTCGACGCATCGGCCGTAGATCGTGCAGTGAGTGGGCCGGGCCGTGCGGTCGCTCCAGATGACCGTAGCGCAGTGATGGTGGCCACATCCGCCCGGCGGCGAAGTCGTGGCGTAGCCGTCGATGCGTCCGCAGTAGACCGGCCCTACGCATTCTCCTTGCCCGGAGCGGCCGGCCCCGGTGCGCATGCGCTCTTCGGCAATCGGAAAGCGCACACAGGTATCGTTGACGCAGTCGGCACAGCCCTCGTCGATGAGCCCATCGCAGTCGTCATCCCGCGCGCCATCGCACCATTCCTGGCCGCCCTCGTCGTTGCAGTAGTGGGGTGGTGGCTCGAGTGGAGCGCCGGTCCACCCCCCAGCCTGGGCGCGTTCGGCGGGGTCCGTGACCTCGGGCTCGTCCGATGGAGTTTCGGTGTCCCCCGTGCCGGACCCTGGCGACTCCGCCGCCGACCGGTCAGTCGCCGAACGACCTGTCACCGAACCGGTCCCGCACGCCGCAAGCCATACGACCGCGATGCACACGACCGCGTGGTGAAGAGAGGTAACGATGAAGAGCGGGCACCGCGGCACCCGACGAGCATAGCCGAGAGCGGCCTACGGCCCGCAACTGCTGGTCACTCCGCGTCGTCGGACCGGGTGGTCTTCGCGCGGTTCGCCCTCGGCGCGTCGCCCGCGTGAGCGTCCGGCCCCTTGCGGCGTCGACGTCGACGCCGGGTCCGTGACTTGGGGGCGTCTGCCGCCGCATCCGGACGACGAGGCGTCTCGCCACGAGGCGCGACGCTCGAAGAGCCCGCCCGGCCCTGGCCCCGGCGGGCTTCGCTTCGCTGGTTGCCCTGACCGCTGGAGCCTTCGGTCCGCCGAGAGCCCTCCTCGCTGCGCCCGTCGCCCCGCTGGGAGCCCTGACCGCGACCGCCGTCACTACGCTGCCGTGGTTGGCCGCCCTCGGGCCGGTCGCCCGGAGCACCGCCTCGGCCCCCCCGGCCTCTGCGCCGACGGCGACGCTTCGGAGCCCCATCGCCTTCCGCCGGCTGGGCTCCGTCAGCACGCTGAGCCGCCCGGCCGTCTTCGGCCCGTCGTCGTCCGTCGCCGCGGCCAGCGGGCCGACCATCTTCGGCCCTTCGCCGCCCGTCGCTACCGCGGCC
>JAFDCW010000745.1 GCA_019312705.1 Deltaproteobacteria bacterium | reverse complement strand
CATCCACGCTTCTGATCTCGCATGCGGCGCGCGGCCTCGACGAGGGTCGTATCTGGCGTCACCGTATCGACGTCGCGCTGCATGAGCTGGGCTACGAAGACGTTCTCCTCGACCTGGCGATTCAGCTCCTCGGAGGCTGACCGGCCGGGACCCTACGGCGCTTCCGGTCGACGAACTTCAAGAGTTCGACCACCGGGACCGGGAGCGCCGAGAGGCCGAGAACCAGCGCCCACTGGCTGGGGGTGAGGGCCTCCGTCAGGAAGATGCCCCGGAGCCCGGGGACGGCGACGGCGATGACCTGGAGCGACGCGCTGACGGCGATCGCGAGCCACAGCGCACGGTTGGTGAACCAACCGACGGTGAAGATCGACTCGGTCGGGCTACGGCAGTTGAAAGCGTGAAAGAGCGGCGTGAACGCTAGGAGGGCAAAGGCCATCGTCCGGGCCGAGGCGAGGCGCTCCCCGAGGGGGCTTCCGGCTGGGAAGAACTCGGGGCGGGCTTCGGCCATCCAGTAGAAGGAAAGCGCCGCGATGCTCATGAGGGCCCCGATGGCGACCACTCCGAGGAGGTCGCGCGTGCCGACGATGCCCTGGGCCTTTGGCCGGGGACCGCGCTTCATTTGACCGGACTCGGGGGGGTCGATGCCGAGGGCGAGGGCCGGCAGGCCGTTGGTGATGAGGTTGATCCATAGGAGCTGAAGCGGCGTGAGCCCCGGGAGCCCGTCCGTGAAAGCGAGGGCCACGACGACGAAGACGAGGCCCGTGTTCGAGCTGGCGAGGAAGAAGATGAACTTCTGGATGTCCGCGAAGATCGCGCGGCCCTCGCGGACGGCCTCGACGATGGTGGCGAAGCGGTCGTCGGCGAGGACCATATCGGCGGCCTGGCGGGCGACATCGGTCCCGGTGCCGCCCATCGCAACGCCGATGGCCGCCTCGCGGAGGGCCGGCGCATCGTTGACCCCGTCACCGGTCATCGCCACGACGTGGCCGGTCGCTTCGAGGGCCTTAACGATGCGCAGCTTCTGTTCGGCCGTGACCCGGGCATAAACACGCACGTCGGGGGCGACCTCGGCGAAGGCCTCGTCGTCGAGTTCCCGGAGCTCGGCACCGGTAAGCGCTCGGGCACTCTCCTCCCAGATACCGAGCTCGGTCGCGATGGCGATGGCGGTGAGGTGGTGGTCGCCGGTGATCATGGTCACGTCGATGCCGGCCCGACGGCAGGCCGCGACCGCCTCCGCGGCGTCTTCTCGGGGCGGGTCGATCATCGCCGCGAAGCCGAGGAAGGTGAGGTCCTCCTCCGGGTCGCCGTCGCCCGGATCGCCACGCTCCGCGATCGCGAGGATCCGGTATGCACGGCCCGCGTGCGCCTCGTTGGTCGCGATCAAGCGAGCCCGTTCGTCGTCGGTCATGGGCGAGATCACGCCGTCTCGCCACAGAGACGTCGACCGGCCCAGGATGGAGTCTGGCGCTCCCTTCACGCAGACCGTCCGGGCGCCTGTGGGCTCACGGACCAATACGCTCATGCGCTTGCGGTCGCTGTCAAAGGGGTGAGTGGTCAGGATTTCGTGGTCCTCGTCGAGGGCGCTCCTCAACACGCCGCCCTTTTCGGCGACGATCAGGAGCGCGGCCTCGGTCGGGTCGCCGACCACGGTGCGCTGCCCCGCCACCTCTTCGAAAGAAGCGGAGCTGCAGAGTGCTGCCGCGATGAGCAGGCGCCGGGTGGTCTCGTCGACCTCTGTGACCGCCTGACCATCCCGCGAGAATCCCCCCTCGGGACCGTAGCCGTGGCCCGATACGTCGAGGTAGCCGTCAGCGGTTTCGACGACGCGCACCGTCATCGCGTTCTCGGTGAGGGTTCCGGTCTTGTCCGAACAGATGACCGTCGCCGAGCCGAGGGTCTCGACGGCCGGGAGCTTTCGTACGATGGCCCCCCGCCGGGCCATGCGCTGCATGCCGAGGGCGAGGGTGATGGTGGTGATCGCCGGCAATCCCTCGGGGATCGCTGCGACGGCAAGGCTCACGGCAACGAGGAGCAGCATGGGCACCGACCCCGTGCCTCGGATCACACCGACGGCGAAGACGAAGGCGCTGATGAGCACGCAGATGACGAGGATGATGGTGCCGAGATCCGACAGGCGCTTTTCGAGGGGGGTCGGGGTGCGCTCCATCTCGCCGAGGAGCGCCCCGATGCGGCCGAGCTCCGTATGCCGCCCCGTCGCCACTACGACCGCCCGGCCACTTCCCCGGGTCACGGTCGTCCCGGTAAAGACCATCGACGTCTGGTCCGCCACCATCGCGGCCTCGTCCTCGGCAGCCTCGGCGTTCTTCTCCACCGCCGTGGACTCGCCGGTGAGAGCGGCCTCCTCGACAGCGAAATGAGCCGCGTCGAAGAGGCGACCATCGGCAGGGACGGCATCCCCGGCGGCGAGGACGATGACATCACCGGGGACGAGACACGCCGCGTCGACGTCCCGGACCTCCCCCTCGCGGAGCACCCGGGCCCGGGGCGCCGCCATGGACCGGAGCGCCGAGAGCGCCTCCTCGGCGCGGCGCTCCTGGAAGAACCCGATCACCGCGTTGAGAGTGACGATGAGCAAAATCGCAATGGCATCGGCCCAGGAGCCTCCCTCGGCGCCAGACGCTGCGACCACCACGGCAACGACGGCGGCGGCGAGCAAAGCGCCGACGAGAGGATCCGCAAACTGACCGAGGAACTGCAGAAGCGCGCTTCTGGGAGGAGCCTCAGGGAGAGAGTTCGGACCGCACTTCGCCTCGCGGCGAAGAGCCTCGGCGACGGACAGCCCGGTGGCCACATCGACGTCGAAGGCTGCTACCGCTGCTGCGGAGTCCCGTGCGTGCCAACTCTCTCGCGCCGCCTGCGCCATCGCCGGGAAGATTACCCGAGGAGAGGGCTCGTGGCTCGCATCACGGTGGGCGGGCGAGGTGTTCCCGGGCCGCCTCCGCGGGGGCCCGATAATGCGCATCGACCGGAGCGGAGCGACTGATTCGTCCCCAGGAAGGGTGGGAGTT
>JAFDCW010000101.1 GCA_019312705.1 Deltaproteobacteria bacterium | reverse complement strand
CACTCCGCCTGCTTGGTGTGATGGCGGCGGTAGTCGTTCCAGAGGATCTCTTTGGTCTCTGGGTCGACAACGACGGCTTTGACCGTGGTCGACCCCACATCGAGCCCTATGACGACGGATTTCTGACGCATCGCGACGCTACTCCCTAGGCGAGACACTGACGTCAGCGTCAGTAACGCCCCCGAAGGACCCTCGCAATGGGAAAATCGTGAAATCGACCCCAGAAAGACGCACCAAATCAGTCGACTTCGCGAACGGTGGTAGGTTCCGCCGTGGCCGGGACCCGAAAAAGCCGTGCAGAACGGCGCGAGCAGATCCTGGCCTGCGCCCTCCAGGTCTTCGGGGAAAAAGGCTTCCACGGAGCCACCGTCGACGACATCGCCGCCCGAGTCGGCGTCGCCCGGGGCACTTTCTACCTCTATTTCAAGGACCGACGGTCGATCTTCGAAGCCCTCATCGACGACTTCTTCGCGCGCCTGACCAGCCAGATTCGCTCCATCGACATCGAGTCCACGGAGCCGCCGCTGACGCAGCTGCGCATGAACCTCCACCGGCTCTGCCGCCTGGCCCTCGACGAGCCGGCGATGATGAAAATCCTCCTCCGGGACGCCTCGGGCCTCGATGTCGCCTTCGATGCGAAGCTCGGCGCCTTCTACAAAGCGCTCTCGGTGTTTCTGGAAGAGAGCCTCGAAGAGGGGCAACGCATTGGGCTGGTCCGGGCCGGCGACACCCCCCTCATGGTCGCCCTCGGGATCGGCGCGTTGAAGGAGATTCTCCTCAACGCGGGGACCGGCGCCCTCCCCCGGAGCGCCGACGCCCTCGTCGAAGAGATCATGCGCTTCTTCGAAGCCGGGCTTCTCGCCCGGAGCTAAATTCAGCTAGCGCGGGACGACGCGCCGGGAGGCCGTGGTCGTCGCGCGCATGACGAAGGAGCCCGGCGGGGCCTCACCGTCTTCCCCTTCGAGGGCAGGCACGGTGCCCCGGGCCCCGACGCGAGTTTCTCTCTCGGTCGCCAGCTGGGGCAGCCCCCGCTCGACGGGGTAGTGCCCCGAGATGCGCACGTCGAGGGTCGCCGCCTCGACGACCGCCCCGGCCACCGGGCCGGGCATCTCCCGGAGGTCGGCATGCAGGGTCGTATCGACCACCAGGCAATCGATGCCGGCAACCTGCGTTGCGCCAATCAGCACGCCCTCC
The DNA here is from genome assembly GCA_019312705.1 of Deltaproteobacteria bacterium. The sequence goes on along the minus strand of JAFDCW010000101.1, from coordinate 8,013 downwards.
CCTCGCACCTGCCCCGGCGCCACGGCGAGGCCAGGCACGGAAGAAAGGTCCCCGGAAGCGCGGGTGGCGTCGATCGCCCACCGACCCCCGATGGCCTGGCGGCTCGCGGTACCGAACACCTCATCGTCGGTTCCGGGGCGAATGACGGTCGAGACCACCGAACGCAGCGCGGCGACCGCGTCCGGCGGAAGCTCCTCCTCGCCGTCCCATTGAATCACCCCGCGACCATCCCGAGCGCCGATGACACGGATGTGCGAGCCCTCGGGAATCGGTGCCCCGGGTACACCGTTCCAGTCGTAGCTAAAACGCCGCACAGTGAAGCGGCGCTCGAGCTCCTTGCCATCCGACGTGACCGCCACCACGAGCACGTCGGCCGCGAGCTCCGCCCGTCGACGAAGCGTCACGGACTCGGAGGCCGCCCCGGCCCGGGTGATCTCGACGATCCGCTCGAGAGACCACCGCTCGACGAGACGGTAGACGTCGCCGACCTCGGCATCCCGATGCATGCGGATCTCGAACCCCGGCCCCGGCTCCCTCGGGTCGAGGGCGAGGGGCGGGGCCGCGCTCGCGCAGGCGGCGCAGAGTACGGGAACAACGAAAGCAGCGACGAGCCGAAGCACGGCCAGAGGGTAACGGCCCGCCCCCCCCAATTTGAAGGAGGGCGAATCACGACGGTCATTGGCCACGGGCCACCCTGGGGCCGGCCGCCATGGTGGTCTACTAGGGAATTGAGGCCCATTTCGCTCCGGGTGCGGGCTCCCCGGCAGTTATTCGAGCCACCAGGCGGGTCACATCGGCCACCCACCGCCTTTTGCTCTGGAGAAGTTAGAAAGCTTATACCGTCCACGAAAGTGCGCAGCCTCTCCCGACTCCTCGGCGTCCCTCCCGAAAAGCTCCGGCCGGTGCTGCGCCTCGGGCTCGTCTACGGCGCGGTCGGCGGTGCGGTGGCGGTCGGAGACGCGACGGTGCAGGGGCTCTTCGTCGCCCGGGTCGGCGCAGACCGGCTCCCCGAGGTGCTCTTCGCGCGGGCCGTCGTCAGCCCAGCACTGGCCTTCGCCTACGCACGCCTGGCGCGACCGCGCTCGCCGCGGCGGGTCCTCGCCTTCCTCCTCGGTCTCGCAGCAGTGGGCGCCGTTGCCGGGCGCTCCCTCAGCGACCTCGGCGATACCGGCGTACTCTCGGCCTACGTGCTGCACGAGGTCCTCGCGAGCCTCGTCACGGTGCACTGGGGCGTGTATCTCCTGCACAATCTCCGCGGCGACGACGCCCTCCGCGGGACTCCCACCATCTACGCCGCGGCCCGCCTCGGCGCCGCCGTCGCGGGCGTCGGCCTCGTGCCCCTCGTCGCTCAGGCCGGGGCCTCGGTCGGCTTCTACGCTGCCGCCTCGTGCTTTGCGGCGGCGGCTCTCGCCGCCTTCTTCGGCCACCGTGCCGGGCCCGCGACCGGTGCCCCCGCAGACTCCGCAGACTCCGCCGACATCGAGGGAAGCAGCGGCGCGGAGAGCGACGAAGAAGAAGCGCCCCGCCCGAGCTCCTTCCCGGGCGAACGTTCCCGGGGCCTGCATCTCGTCCTGGCGTCCCCGCTGGTCGGCGCCCTCGCTGTGGCGACGGCGGTCATGGTCTTCGTACGCTTCGCCCTCCGCTACCAGCAGCAAGCCCTCCTCGAGGGCGTCGACGAGCAGGACCTCGTCACTCTCCTCGCGCTCTACACCGCCGCCGCCAATACCGTCGGCGTCGGCATTCAGCTCGGGCTCCTGGGACGCTTCCTCAACCGCTTCGGCCTCGCGACGACCAACCTCTTCTACGCCGGGGCGGTCTTCATCGCTCAGGCGGCGCTCATCCTCGTCCCCGGGGTGCCCGCTGCCCTCGGGGCGCGCTTCGCAGACTCAGAACTCAAACACGCCATCAAAACGCCGCTATCGAGCCTCTTTTACCAAGCCTTTGCCCCGGCCGACCGGGGGCCCGCCCGAGCCTTCGTCCTCGGGGTCGTCTCCCCCGCGGCCCAGATCCTCGGCGCAGTCGGGCTCGCCGGGGCCATTGCGGGGGCCAACCTGGCCACTGTCGCCTACGTTGGGCTCGGCGCCACGGCCCTCTTTGCGCTAGCGACGGTCGCCCTCAACCGTAGCTACGAGAGCACCAAACGCCGTGATAGGCTGCGCCCCTAGGGGTGACCGAAACCTTGCAACTCGTCTGTTTTCACCTCGCGGGTCAGGAGTTCGGCGCCGCGATCCACGACGTCCGGGAGACGATCGGCGTGGGACCGGTGACGCCGGTGTTCCACACGCCGGTGTGCGTCGCCGGCATCACCAATCTGCGCGGGGAAATCCTCGCCGTCCTCGACCTCGCGGCGCTGCTCGGCCTGCCCGCGACGAAGATCGACGAAATGACCCGCATCGTCGTCGTCGAAGCGCAGGGCCGGGCCGCGGGGCTCCTCGTCGATGAGCTCGGGGTCATCCGCCAAGTCGAGGCGGATGCCATCGCACCGGCCCCCTCGACGTTCAGCAGCGAGATCGCGAGCGTCGTCCGGGGCATCATCCCAACCGACGGAGCGCCGATCACCGTGATCGACCTGGAGCGTTTGCTCGACGCCCCGATCCTCGCCCCATTTATCGAGCGGCCGGACGACGACGGCCCGACGGAGACCCATGTTTCGTAGATTCTGGCGCTGGTTGTCGACGATCGAGGGCAAAATTGTCCTGGTCATCACTTTGATCTCGGTGGTCATCCTCACCGCGACGGGCACCATGGCGGTCTTGATACCGCCCGACAAGGGCCGCGGGCAGTTCCTCGAAAAGCACTACAAACGCTTCGACGGATATCGCCGGGGTCTCGGCCAGGGGCTCGCTGCGAACGCATCTTTCGTCGCTCAGGCGCCGTCGCTGATCACTCAGCTGAACGGCGCAACGGAGACGGACTCGGTCGCCCTCTTCATGGGCCTCGTTCGTACCGGCCAGGAGAACGCCGCGACCGCTATCGGCGAGGCGGTAGCCCGCGCCGAGGAGTTGCCCGAGGCGACCCCGGCCTTCGAGCGCGTCGTGACCTCGGTGAGCCGCACCATCGAACCCGACCTGGTATTCGCCTTCGACGAGGGTCGGGAGATCCACGGGGAAAGCGACATCACCGAAGCCGAGGCAAACAGGTCGCGTCTCTTCTCGGACGTGCTCGGCGGCATCACCGTGGTCGGTGAACTCGCCATCCTCGGCGGCCAGGTTTATCAGGTCTCTGCGGCGCCGGTCCGGAACAGCGACGGAGAGGTTATCGGCGGGGTCGTGCTCGGTCAGATCATCGAGCGCTACATGCAGGACTACCAAGGCCAGAGTGGCGACAACCCCCTGAAGCAACATCGTCCGGCATTCCTGGACATACACGGCCAGGTGCTGTCTTCGGTCTTCCCCGCGGACCGGGTCGCGGCCCTCGGTGACGCGCTCAGCGTCGAGACTTACCCGCGCGAAGAAGAGGGCCTCGGTAAGACCGTCCCGGTGATTCACGTGACTCGCGGGGACGGCTCCATCGAGCGTCTCGATTTCTGGGCCGAAACCGTGCACGGCTACTCGGGCCAGGAGTACGGAGAAATCGGGCAGATGTTCTTGCTGCGCAATCGCGAGTTCAAAATCGCGGAACGCAACGAGCGCCTCGGTTGGATGCTGCTCGCGTTCGCCTTCGTCGGCATTCTGGCGATCGGGGTGGGCAGGTGGCTGTCCCGAGTCATCACTCGGCGCATCGAACAATACGTGTCAGCGACGGACGACCTCGCCCAGGGCCAAGGGGACCTCACCCGGCGCCTGAAGGTGGGAGGGAAGGACGAGCTCGGCCACCTCGCCACCAACCTCAACGCGGTCTTCGGGTACATCCACGACCTCGCAGCCAACGTGCAAAACTCCGCTTTCCAGGTCGGCGCCTCCAGCGCAGAGATTAGCGCTGCGTCCAGGCAGATGCTCGACGGAGCCCAGGAGCAGGCCAGGAAAACCGAGTCTTCGTCCGCCGCGGTCACCGAGCTCTCCGCGTCCATTCAGCAGGTAGCCGAAAACGCAATGGAGGCCACCCGGGTGGCCCGGTCGAGCGGCGAAGCCGTGCAGGACGCCATCGCGCGCATGAACGAGATTCGCGAGACGGTGGAAGACGCGGCCTCGCGGATCCACGACCTCGGCGAGAGCGGAAAGCGCATCGGAAACATCGTCGAGGTCATCCGGCAGATCAGTGACCAGACGACTCTCCTGGCCCTGAATGCCGCCATCGAAGCCGCCCACGCGGGCGAGCAAGGGCGCGGCTTCGCGGTCGTCGCCGACGAGGTGAGCGGCCTCGCGAAGCGCGTCGGCCAGTCGGCCCGGGACATCGAAGACCTCATCGCCACCATCAAGGAACAGACCGCCGCCGCGGTGAAGGCGATGGAGACCGGCACGCAGAAGGTAGAAGCGGGCACCCTGCTCGTCACGACCACTCTCAGCGACCTGCAGACCTTGGTCGGCGTCGTGGAGGATACGGCGGCGGCCGTGCAAGAGCAGGCCGTGGCCTCGGACGAAATCGCTCGAAACATGGACGTCGTCCAGAGCATCGCCCAGGACGTACTCGGCTCGAGCGAAGAAGCAGTGAGCCAGGGGGAGCACCTGCACCGCCTCGCCTTCAACCTCGAGGAGAGCGTCAAGGGCTTCAAAATCAATGCCGCGGAGAGCCCGTCCGAATCGCCGCGGGCCCTGCCCTCCGGGGAAAACTGAACGTCCGGCGCACCCGGTGATGGCTCTGACCGACGCGCAGTTCCGCTCGCTCTCGGCGCACATCGCCGAGCTGGTGGGCATCCACATCGGAGCGGAGAAGCGTTGGCTGCTCGCGGCCCGGGTGACGGCGCGTCTCGCAGCGGTGGGGGAGACCAACGAACGGCGCTACGTCGAGCGGGTGCTCGACCCGGCCGGAGCCGAGGAGTTGGGGCACCTGGTCGAAGCGCTACGCGTGGGGGAGACCCAGTTCTACCGCCATGGCAGCCAGCTGCGCGCGATCCGCCGGGTCGCCCTGCCGGAGATCATCGCTCGCCGTGAGCGCGACGGCACCCGGACGATTCGGGTCTGGAGCGCTGGGTGCGCGACCGGCGAAGAGCCCTACACGCTGGCGATGATGCTCGATGCCGCCCTCGGGTCGACGTCGCGGCTGAGCTTCGAGATCCTCGCGACGGATCTGAGCCCGTCCGCCCTCGACGTGGCGCGACGCGGACGATACCGGGCCGGCACCACCCGAGCGGTCCCCCGACCCGTCATGAAGACCTCCTTCGTAATGCACGGCGACGAGGTCGAGGTCCGACCGGCCCTACGCCAACGTGTGCGCTTCGAAGAAAAGAACCTCCTCGACGCACGCTACCCGCGCGGCTTCGACCTCGTATTGTGCCGCAACGTGCTCATCTACTTCGGCCGGGCAACCCAACGCGAAGTACTCGCTCGCCTCGCCGGGTCGGTGGTCCCCGGTGGCTACCTGGCCCTCGGCTATACCGAACGCCTCGACGCCGGCGACGGTGAGCTCCTTCCCCTGCGTACCGACGACGGAGTGCTCTACCGTCGTGCCGACGCGGCAACGCGGGTCGTCGTGCCGAAGCCGGAATTGATGCGGGCCACGGGGGCCACGCTGCTCCGGAGAGACGATGCCCGCCCCCGACGGCCGTCACGGCCTCCCGCTCGCTCGCCACGCCCCGGCGGGCGCGCCGCCCGGAAACACGACAACCAGCCCACGACGCCTTCGAGCGCATCAAAGACACCAAAGACACCGAGACCACCGACGGAGGCTGTCGGCCTCGGCCGAAGCATCGACCAAGACCCACGACCGCCTCACCTGGAGGGCGAGCTCAAAGGTGACGCCGGCGCCATCGCGGCCCGGGCGGCCGTCGCCCCCCTCCTGTCGGGCGCCATCCACCCCCCGGTGCTCTCGGTGGCTGGCCTGACATATGCCGACCGCGAGGTCTCCCGCATCCTCGCCCGGGCCGCTGCAGCGCTTGCCGCCCAGGGCGCGTCGCTCTCGATCACCGGCGCCTCCGAGGGCGTGCGCCGCTTCCTCGTCCGGAGCCACGTGGTGCCTCCGGCCGTCCTGACCGAAAGCTCCGAGTCATGAGCACCGACCCCTTCACCACCTTCGTCAGCGAAGGGGCGGGCCTCACGGCGCGTGCCCACGACATTCTCGCTGGAGACGTCACCGGCGGAATGGACGATCTGCTCGAGGTGCTCACGGCGATTGAACTCGACGCCCACGTCGTCGGCGTGCCCGAGGTCGCGGAGCTCTGCTCGGCCATCCGCCAGCGCCTCGAACAACTCGGTACCCGGCCGCCTGGCGACGAACTCCGAGAACACCTTGCCGACGCCGCCGACGCCTTGGCCGACGCTTTCAACGACCTCGCTCGCCCCGACGAGAGCGGCGCCCACCTCGACGCCGAGCGCATCGCTGAAGCATCGAAGGCGCTGCGCGCCGGCCTCCCGCCTCCTCATGCGGCCCGCCGCGCCACGGCGAGCCGCGGCGAGGTGGCCCACGAAGATGACAGCCGCTGGGAACCGACGGTCGACGACGACATGATCGACCCCTTCCTCGAGGAATGTCAGGAGCGGGTAGAAGGCCTCGCCGAACGCCTCGTCGAGCTCGAGCGTGCACCCGACGACACCGAATTGGTGAGCGCCATCTTTCGCGACCTTCACACGCTCAAGGGGTCGAGCGCATTCGTCGGCCTCAAGCGCATGACGCGTCTCGCCCATGCCGCGGAAGACCTCGTGGGCCACATCCGCGAGGGCCGGCGGACGGCTGACCGAAGCGTCATCGACGCCCTCCTCGGTTCCCTCGATGCCCTCTCGCAAATCACCCTGGCAGCCTCAGCCCGCGGGGACATCGACGTCGACATCAACCCTGCCCTCGCCCTGCTCTCGGGCTTGCCCGCGGGCGCGGGGGCAGTTGGCGGAAGCTCCGCCCAACCCGCAGCAACCGTCAGCCGAAAGCCCACCGCCGGGGCGACACGCAAGACGAACGTACGGCATCAAACGCTGCGCATCGACTTCGAAAAGCTCGACCTCCTGATGAACCTGGTAGGCGAGCTGATCATCGCCAAAGGACGCCTGTCGATGGGCATGGGCGGTCTCGGGTCCCTCGGCCGCGAGCTCGGCGACCAACGCCAAAGCGCTCGCAGCCTCACGGCGGGTTCCACGGCACGGTCCGGGGCCGTTCGGTCCGAAGGGCTGTGGACCGAACTCGGCCGCATCCACCGCGTCTTCGAGCAACTGAGCGGGGACCTCGACTCGGCGAGTCAGCAACTCGACTTCGTCGCCGGAGAAATCCGGGACCAGGTCATGAAGCTGCGCATGGTGCCCATCGGCCGAAGCTGGTCGAAGTACCACCGGACGGTCCGGGAAATCGCCCTCAAACTGGGCAAGCAGGTGCGCCTCGAGCTCGAAGGGGAAGACACCGAGCTCGACAAGTTGCTCGTCGAGCAACTCGACGACCCGCTCTTGCACCTCGTGCGTAATGCTATCGACCACGGGGTCGAAGGGCCCGACGTGCGCATGGCCGCCGGCAAAGAGGCCGAAGGGCGCGTGGTCCTTTCGGCCTTTCACCGCGGCAACCAAATCGTCGTCCGCATCGCCGACGACGGCGCCGGCATCGACGTCGCGCGAGTCCGCGAGAAGGCCGTCGAGAACGGCATCCTCGACGCCGAGGAGGCGCGGGACCTCGCTGACGAAGACGTCTTCGATCTCATCTTCCGGGCAGGGTTCAGCACCGCAGGGCGCGTCAGCGACCTCTCGGGGCGCGGCGTCGGCATGGACGTCGTGCGCGAGACCATCGGCCGCCTCAAGGGCACCGTGGCCGTGGACTCGACGATCGGAGGGGGCAGCAGCTTCGAGATCCGCTTGCCCCTCACCCTCGCCATCGTGCAGGTGCTGCTGGTCCGAATTGGCGGCCAAGCCTACGCCATTCCCCTGGATCTCGTCGAGCGCACGGTCTCGGCCCCCCCGGAATCAATCCGTCGGGCGACCAACCGCGAGCTACTGCACGAGAGGG
>JAFDCW010000744.1 GCA_019312705.1 Deltaproteobacteria bacterium | reverse complement strand
CAAGTACTCAGACACCCCCATCCATAGTGCGCCCAGATGGGGGGACGCTAGGTTTACTTGTTTACTTGTATTGGTGACCGGTCTACGTGACCGCAGGCGCGCCCCCGAACAAGTAAACAAGTAAACCTAGCGTCCCCAGGGGGGTGGCCATAGCGTCCCCAGGGGGGGGTGGCCAGGGGGGTGGCCAGTTAGCAATGTTGATCCGGCTACTTGGGTAGCCGATCTGGTAGCCAGCGTTCGTAAAGCCCTGAAATCATTAGGGGGCTGCGGATGGCATAAGAAATGCATTTGGAGCATTCTAGGCGGGAGGCCTAAACCATGCGACTTCGAACTTCACTACTAGCCCTACTCCTCGTACTTCCCTCAGCGTTTGCTTGCGCAGCCGACACGGGCCCTGGCGGCTACGCTGGCGTCGCCGACGGCGCGCGCCTCGAGATTATTGGCGGCGCGACGCGCCTGGTTGATGAGTACGGGGAAGAGACCCTCGAGATTCGCTACGTGACGGCCGAAGGGGCCCCGATCGGCGGCATCGTGGAGTTCTACATCGAAGGTGATACCGCCGGCGGCAGCCTCTCCGGCCACGCCGCTCGCACCAACGACGAGGGCGTCGCCAGCGTCGTCGTCCGCGCCGGCCAGCAGGCCCGCTTCGACATCGTCGCTACCGCCGAGCTCGCCAGGGACCCCGCCCGGGTGAGCATCGAGGTCCAGCCGATGACCTTCGGCAACCTCGAATACGTAGTGACCTACTCGGGCCTTCGGGTCGTGAACAGCGCCGAGGTTGCGCTCTTCACCAATGTGACCTGCGAAGAGATGAACCGCGCCGTTCCCGCCCCCCGTGCCGTTCAGTACAGCTTCCTCCGGGCCCGCGAGACCTTCGAGAACGTCGAGGTCGGCGTGCCGATGGCGGTCTACGCCCTGGGCATCGACCGGAACGACAACGTCGCCGCCGAAGCCTGCGCCGACGTAGTCCTCACCGGACCGACCGCCAGCGTCGAGATTCCCCTCGGTGACGTCGCCGAGCTCTTCGGCGGTACCTACACCGTGGCCGAGACCTTCGACGTCACGAGCGGCTTCAACCCTTCCCTCGACTTCACCCTCGACCTGCTCTCGGGCCTCGCAACGGACCCGGCCACCTGGATCGTCGACTACGTCGCGGACCGTGACGGCACGCCGAGCTGGCTCGCGAGCGCCCTGCGCAGCAGCACCACCCGCCGCCTCGCGTCCGACGCCCTGCGCCGCGCCATCGACGAGATTCACGTGCCCGGCTATGTCACTGACGTCTTCGACCTCGGCCACGGCATCGACACGGCCTTCTCCGAGCTCACCCTCGACGGCGAGCTCACCTTCGGTGAAGGCACCGAGTTCGGCACCTACGACGGCACGCACCTCGTGACCGGCATCCGCTTCCCCCTCACGGACGGCACCACCGGTACCCGGAATGTGCGCGCCCTCGCCAACCTCACGGTCGAGGTCGGCCCGTCCATCACCATGCACGAGCACACCCTGGCCCTTCCCTTCGGTCGGATCGTCGAGATGGTTCTCAACGATGTGCTCTTCCCGAGCCTCCCGGGCTCCCCGTCCAACGCCCAGGAGTTCATCGCCGACCTCCTCGACTGCGGCGCCATCGCCTCCTCCATCGCCGGAGAGAGCGCGACCACCGAGTCCATCGTCAATGCGGTCTGTGACCTCGGCGTGACGCTCATCGCCGGCCGCCTCGAGACCTACATCACCGAGATGTGGCAGTACGACAGCCTCACCCTCTCGGGCACGGCGGTCCTCACCGACCTCGATGGCGACTACGACCGTGACCACCTCGAAGACGGTGTCGCCGACGCTCTGTGGACGGGCGCCAGCGGCTCCCTAGACTTCGACGGCACCCTCACCGGAGAGCGCCTCGACGACGAGGGCGGCCGCAACCACCCCGTCCGGGACCGCTTCACCGGACTTCGCTGAAGATAAGACGACCCCTCGTTCAACAATCCCGCCTGGACGGGGGTTTCGAAAGGCCGGACCGAAAGGTTCGGCCTTTCACTTTTAACGGCTGCGCAACAACTCCGGTATGCTCCGCCCCGGTGGAGACGACGGCGATCATCTGGGCGGCCTTTTCCGTCATAGAATCTGTCTGGGTCGTGGCCGCGGCGATCTTCGTCATCCTCCAACGGCGTAGCGCCCAGGCGACCCTCGCATGGATCTTCGCCCTCGCATTCCTGCCCGTCGTCGGCATCGCTCTCTATCTCTTCTTCGGTCCCCGGCGGTACGAAAAACGCAAACGCCGCCGCGCCCGGGCCCAGGCCTACGTCGGGGGCCTAGACGTCTCCGACGCCGAGGGGAAACACCCGCGTTCGAACCAGGCGCTGCATCTGATGCGGCTCTGCGAAAATGCCGGCGGCCCGGCGGCGCGTGCTCGGACCGCGAGCGGAGAGGTCTTCCTCGACGGCAAGTCCAAGTACGACGCGCTCGCGGCCGCCATCGCCGACGCCGAGCACCACATCCACTGCGAGTACTACATCTGGGAGCCCGACAACATCGGCACGCGCCTTCGCGATCAGCTCTGCGAGCGCGCCAGGGCCGGCGTCGAAGTCCGGGTCCTCGTGGACGGTTTCGGCTCCTCCAAGGCCCACGACCGATTCTGGCAAACACTCCGAGACTGCGGCGGTGATGTACGACGCTTCAATGCGTTGACCCTGACCAACTGGCGGCCCCGCATGGCGAACTTTCGTACCCACCGAAAGATCGTCGTCGTCGACGGCAAAGTCGGATTCACCGGCGGCATGAACGTATCTGACGTGCATACGTCGGAGTTCAGCGGAGACGACGCGTGGCGTGATACGCACGTGCGCCTCGAGGGCCCCGCAGTTAAGGGCCTGCAGATGGTCTTCTTCGAAGACTGGTTCTACGCCACCGATACCAGCCCCGACGGCCCCGAGTATCTGCGGGGAACCGACGACCTTCCCGAAGGAAGGCGAGAGGTCCAGGTGGTCGCGTCAGGCCCCGACGAGAACCTCGATGCCATCCACAAACTCTACTTCT
>JAFDCW010000743.1 GCA_019312705.1 Deltaproteobacteria bacterium | reverse complement strand
CGTCGGCCGGCGTGTGGGTCCAGAAGACGCCGCGCATCGCCGTGCCCGGACCGAAAGCGATCACGTCGGATATCGGTGGGCTTGCCCAGCGCGTCAGATCGCTGTCCTGGTTCCAATGACCGAGGGCGTCCGGGTCAGCGCCCCCTTCGGGTGAGTCGTAGACTGCAAGAACCTCTGTCTGCGAACCCGTGTAACGAGTTCTCGGTGCAGGCCCAGGTTCCCGCGGTGGGACGTATGCGACTGACGCTCTGCGCCAGCGGCGAGGCTCATCGACCGCATCATAGGCTGGTACGTCCGCGATTGCGCAGCCGCCAGTGTTGTCGAGCTGGACGTCCAAGCAGTCGTCACGACTCGCCACACGATCGGCACTCGCCGCGGTACACCGACAGAACCGCGTCCCCGTCCACGCTTCGTACCCCGGCTCCGCCACTTCCGGTGCACGCACACCATCGATCCGCACCTCGTCCATCGCGGTCCGTCGCCGCGCCCCCGGTGGCGGCGGCACATTGCGGTTCCATAGCGCCGTCTCGCCGCACGGGATCGGATCGCATGCGTCACCAACCCCGGCTGCCCCCGCCGCGAGATCGATGAGCCCCCTCGCGAACTCAGCGTCCCAGTTGCAGTTCTCCTGCAGGGGGTTGTATTCGCCCTCGCAGTTGTCGCAATCGTCGGGCACCTCATCTTCATCAGAATCGTGAAGAGATGACCAGGGCGTGGATGGACACCCATCGCACAGGTCACCTTGAAGATCTCTGTCCGCGTTCTCCTGGGCGGGATTGTAGACCCCGCTGCAGTTGTCGCAGAGGTTCATCAAGAAGTCCCCGTCCAGATCGTGTATGTAGTACGACTCGGCTGCATCAATCGTGCAGTCGCAGCTATCGGGGATCCCATCCCGGTCGGTGTCGGGGACAACTCGGCCGCGGAGCCCAGTTTCCGAAGGGTCGTGGGGGCAGGCGTCGCAATCGTTGGGCACCCCGTCATAATCGAGGTCGCCGTCGTATTGACAGGGGTTGTAGGTAGACGGGCACGAATCCTCGACGTCGAGGTACCCATCTCCGTCCGAGTCCGTGCTGGCAGTTGCGTCCGAATGAACGCCCCGCGGCCTCCCCATGCACGCGGTATCGACCCGCCCGTCACCGTTGCGATCGATCTGGCCCTGGACCCAGGCCTACTTCTCCCGAGCAAGCGACGCCCAACCGCTCGTGGTCACCGCAACCCCGATGACGACCAGCCCGGTTGGCCCCTCCACGAGCAGGGGACCGCCGGAATCCCCGGGAATCAACACGTCGCGCTTGCTCATCCGGATATCGCTGAAGAAGATGCCCGTCAGGTGTCGGTACTGACGAACGTTCGGTCCGCCGAAACCGACCGCCACGCCGTCAAACGGTGACGCCAGCCCGGACGGATCGTCGACCACCGGGATCGGGTCTTCAAACACATCGCCAGCGGCGATCCCGGGACTGCCATCGAGCGCCTCGTGCGCGATCGGGCGCACGAGCTGCAGGACCGCGAGATCGACCGAATCTCCAACTACCTCCTCGTCGGGATCCGAGCGTTCCAAGATCCCGCACCGCCCAGCGAGCGCTGCAATCGGAGTCGCGCGATATGCCGGCCTTAGATACTCGGCGTTCGCCTCCACGTAGGGCCCGTAGAGTTCGCAGCGTGCCACGCCGACCGTGACTGCCGTGGCATCATCCGCGCCAAAGGTGACGCTAGGGCTCTCTGCGCCTTGCACACAATGTGCGGCGGTCAGCACGTGATTCGGTGAGATCAATGTCCCCGTGCAGGTCTCCCCGCCACGCACGCGCACTACTGCGGGGTAGAGGTAAGGCTCCACCGTGTCCGGCCCGGTCGGCGCGTGGAGACCCGCCACGTGTCGCCCCGGGTCCCCCGGGTCAACGCAGGCCGACAAGCCCACCGCACTCAGCGCACCACAAGCGGTTAGAAGAACGAACGAACGAACGCATCACTCGATGCTACGCCCGTACGGGCCCGGCCGGCAAGCGAGGCGGTGCTCAGACACCAAGTGGCCGGTCAGATTTCTTCACACCCAAGCACGCCGTCCACCGGCTCGCAGCGCAATCCCGGGGGCATGGCGGTGCCGTCGAGAAAGGCGAGCACGACGGAGGTTCCGGTCTCGCGACGAACGTCGATGGAAAGCATGTGGGTGCGGTAGAGATAGACGGACAACCCGGGTTCGCTCTCAGGTGCCATGTCCGGGTCGATCTCGATGCCGGAGGTGGCGACGTCGATGGAGGGCGGCCTCCACACGGCGAAGGTGCGCGCACCGCTGCCGGCGCAGGCCCCGGCGAGATCGTAACGCAGGGTGACTACGGGCTCGCCATCGACCGTGTAGCCAGGGCGAGCGTCGACGAGGTCTTCGGTCAACTCCCGACCCTCGCAACTGCCGCAATCGACGCACTCTTCGCTCGTACAGCCGGCAAGAACGACCGCTACTGCGGCAACCGAAGCGATGAAGATCAGACGAGCCATTGCCCCATCATAGCGAAGATCGGTCCCGCTCACCGCGACGAATATCGGTCGAGTTGCTTGCCCGCCGTGACCCGGACCTTCTTCTGGATGAGCCCAGTCCAACCGAGCAGGAAGGCCGGGGCTCCAATCGCCTGCCGCGACCAGCCGCCGAAGCTGAAGGCATCCTCGTGCTCGACGATGAGGCCGTCGGCGAAGCGAAAACGTGCCTCGATGACGTTGTGCACCGGGCGCCCGGTCACGCTGAACGAATACCAGGCCTCCCAGTGCGCCGCGCCGGTCTCATCGTCGCCAACGACGTCGCGGTGCTCGATGCGCAGATCCGTCGCGCCTTCGCAGAGCATGCGCCACATGTCGCCGGCCTTCTTGCCCTCGAGGCCCGGAAACACCGGGTCCGAGAAACGTACGGACGGCGCGTAGCAGGCCGCCATCGCGTCTGCGTCGCGCTCCGCGAAGGAACGGTAGAAGCCATCGATCAGGGTCGCGTTCGGGTAAGCCATCGGACCCGAGTATGGCCGAGGCCATCTGACATTACGAGGATGC
>JAFDCW010000742.1 GCA_019312705.1 Deltaproteobacteria bacterium | reverse complement strand
TCGTAGACGAGCTCCTCGTAGTTCACGCCCTCGAGCTCGCCGGTGCCCTTCTTGACCGCGCGCTCGACGTTGTCGTTGGGCATGTTCGCTGCCTTGGCGTCGTCGAGGGCCCGGCGTAGGCGCGGGTTCCCGTCTGGATCGCCCCCGCCGCCCCGGGCGGCGATGGTGATCTCTTTGATGATCTTGGTGAAGATCTTGCCTCGCTTGGCGTCCTGGGCGCCCTTGCGGTGCTTGATCGTGGACCATTTATTGTGGCCGCTCATGGCTCTCCGTCCCCTTTTGGGTAGCGCAAAACCCTATGAATTGATGCGCCCCCCGTCAACTGGCGTAACGACAAGAATGCCCGCCGCGTAGGATGGCGGCGACGCCCCATGGATAAAGTCCCCGTCGACCGTCTGCTTTTCATCTATGACGCCGATTCCGGCCTGTGGGACGCCTTCGTCGACAGCGCCAAGAAGGTCCTGCGCATCAACGGCTGCGCCCTGTGCCAGATCACCCACGGGCTGGTCACCGAAAAGTCCGAATGGCGCCAATGCGAGGAGGCCCTCGGGGCGCCCATCGAGTATCTGCACCGAGACGAGATCCCCGAGGACCTCCGGCCTCTCGTCGAGGGCCAGCTTCCGTGCATCGTGGCCGAACACGGTGGAGAGCGGACCCTGATTCTGGTGGCCGAAACGATCGCCCGGTGCCGGGGCAGCGTCGATGACCTCCGGGGCAAGTTGCTCTTTCACGTCGCCAAGCATGGCCTCGCGATCGTCTGAGGGTTCATCGCCATCGGCCAAGAGTTCCCCTGAACGACACGCGGTGTCATTCGATATCGACGATGCGCCACTCCCCGGCCTCTCGGACCAGGTTGATCAACCGCCCGCCGGTCGTGCGCACCTTGGCGCGATTGCCGCGGACCTCGATCTCGAGGTCGAGGGGGTCTTCGGTCTCTTCGAGCAATCGGGTCACCTCGGCCTCGAGCTCCGCCCGCGGTTCCCGGGCGAGCACGCGCATGACCCCGGGTAAGCTCTGGCGTTGAAGAGCTCGGCGGAGGGCGAGGACCGTCGCCATCGGGGTCCCGAGGCCCGGCGCGGAGATCACCCCTCCGTCGATCGCCCAGCCTCCCTCTTCTCGAACCAGGCGCGCCGTCTCGCCCCCGTGGAGAGGCTGGTCCGCGGACGCTCGGACGAGGCTCGCCCCGCGGGAGATCTCGGCCCCCTGGTCGGCGAGCTCGTCGTGATTGTCGGCCATGAGCTCGCGGACCTCGTCGATCGAGAGCTCCTGCTGAAGCTCTTCGGTCAGCAGGGCGTGCACCGCGGCGGCATCTTCGCTTTCCAGGGCCGCGACATAGGCGACGAGGGCATCCGCTGGGGGGTTCCCGGACGCCGTGGCCCCGGCGCCGCAGGCCGCCAAGGGGCACACCAAGAGGCACCCCAGAAGGCGCGCCAAAACGCGCCCCGAGGGCCATCGAGTGGCCCATATCCCGACGGGCGCCCAATTCGCCCACCCTCTCCCGACCCGCATCGCCGCCGGGAGTGTGAAGAGAAAACCGAGAAATACCAACCACGTGGGCGGTTCACGGGGCCGGCTGTGAACTCGCGTTTACGCTTTGCCGTCGACTCGGGGCGATTCTCGGCGAATCCTTTGTGATCCTCCCCCGCTGCGAGCTGCCAGATTCTGGCACAGATCGTGGATTACTTACGACCGTCGACCCGGGACAGTCCCCTCGATGGAGGAAAAACGAATGATGCGCGCCTTGATGTTCACCACACTCGTTCTGACCGCGTTTAGCGCGCTGGCGTCGGGGTGCCCCTCCGAGGACTACTTCTGCGACGACTCCGGTTGCTACTACTGCGACGGCCTCGGCTGCCGCCCCGTAGACCCGCCGGATCGTCCTCCCTGCGTAGGCGACTACGAGTGCCCCGAGGGGACCGCCTGTACGGACCTCGGCTGCGTCGGCGAGTGCACCTCGGACGACGAGTGCGAGATGGGCACCGAGTGCCGCTCGGGCTCCTGCGTCGCCCCGACCGAGCCCGTTCCGGTGCCGAACCCCGGTGTCTGCACGACCAACGACGAGTGCCTCGCGTCCGGCCTGGTCTGCCTCGACGGCGTCTGCACCCCCGACGCCAGCGTTTGCAGCGCGGACGCCGACTGCGCGTCCGGCGAACTCTGCATCGGTGGTGAATGCCTCGCCGATGACGAGCGTTGCCAGTTCGACCACGAATGCGGTGAGGGCCGGAGCTGCATCAACAGCGAGTGTATCTCGGGCTGCACCGATGCCAGCTCCTGCGACGCGGGCCTCTCGTGTACCGCCGGCCTCTGCATCCCCCCGCCCAGCGAAGGCTGCACCTCGAACGCCAACTGCCCGACCGACAACATCTGCGTCGACGGCGCCTGCCGCGCCGAGTGCGCAGCTGACGCCGACTGCGGCGACGGCTTCCGGTGCAGCACCGCCGGCGCCTGCGTCCTCGATACCCGCCCCCGCCCCTTCTGCAGCAACGACTCCGAGTGCATGGAAGACCGCGTCTGCCGGAGCGGAGTCTGCCGCACCCCATGCGAGACGAGCGAGCAGTGCCGGCGCTTCGACGTTCAGTTCAACATCTGCAGCGAAGACAGCCTCTGCATCACCACCAACGAGGCCACGAGCGATTGCACCACCCAGAGTGATTGCCTCGCCGGCCAGAGCTGCTCGGACGGGATTTGTAGATAAGCCCGAGTCGTCGCGTTAGACGAATGAAACCGGCGCCCGGCACTTTGCCGCGGCGCCGGTTTTGTTTTGGTGAACGCGGTTGAGGCCGATGACGGCGTAGATGTTGAACGCGTTTGAGGGCGATGACGGCGTGGGTGGGGGTGCCTCCAGCTCCGGGGGCTTTGTTACGCGACGACCGGAGTTGGCGCTGTGGGGGGCGGGGATAGTGCCGCGGGTACCGGGTCCTGCTCGGGGGCCGGACGCTTTTACCTCCGCTGGAGGCACCCCCACCCACGCCTAATGGACCTAATACGGGCGAACTTCGGCTGAGATGGTGGTCTCCGAGGACCGTGGTTTCTG